>JAGUWZ010000160.1 GCA_020062065.1 Candidatus Omnitrophota bacterium | reverse complement strand
TCGATTGTAATCAGTGCGCCGCAGGAAGACGAAGCGATGAAGGTTATTCGTGACAGATGCCAAAAGCAAGATACAGTTTTATATATAATTGGTAAAGATATAAATTTTGAACAGATAAGCTTTAATAATTATTCTCAAGATTTTAATATCTGGGGGGCTTTAGGCGAACACCGTAATTTAAAAATTAGACTAATAGGTAAACACCAGTTGGTAAATGCTGTTTTAGCAGTGAGTTTGATAGACGGCTTAATTAAATTTTATCAGATAAAAGTGAAACCCGAAGCTATTAAAAAAGGACTCTATAATACGATTTGGCCGGGAAGGTGTGAGATTATAGCTAAAGAGCCATTAATTGTCTTAGACGGTGCACAGAATATCGCATCAATCAGAGCTTTAAAAGAAACCATTAGAGAAAATTTTTTCGCCGCAGGTGGATCCGCCTGCGGCGGAAGATATAAAAGATTAATTCTGGTGTTAGGTATTTCTAAAGATAAAGATATAAAAGGAATATGTCGAGAGCTTTATGATTTAGCCGATGAGGTTGTTTTAACCAAGGCGAATAACCCCCGCGCTGCTGAACCTCAAAATTTAGCTGAATATTTCAAGATTCCTCGTCACTGTGTTCTTCGGGATGAGGGGCCGGAGAAAAACGCCCCGACCACTCATATAACTAATAATGTAAAAGAGGCAAAAGAATATGCATGCCGTATGGCCCATAAAGAAGATTTAATCTTAATTACAGGCTCTTTATTTGTGGTGGGCGAGGCAAGGGAATTATTTTCAAAAATCTAAAATATGCAAAATCTAAATTTATCGGATACAATTGCAGCAATTGCCACTTCACCGGGCGAATCGGGAATCGGGATTGTGCGTATAAGTGGCGATGAAGCCCTTAATATTGCGAATAGGATTTTTGTTTCTAAAGACAGGAAGAAACCGTTGACTTTCAAGACCCACACTGTTCATTATGGTTGGATTGTTAATGGTCATGCCTCAGAACAAAAGAACGCCATAGACAATATGCAAGATAAACAAGGCAATATGCCTGAGGGGTCAGGGAAAGGTGGGCACATAATTGACGAAGTCCTCTTAACCATAATGCGTGCGCCTAAAAGTTATACCCGAGAAGATGTTATAGAGATAGGCTGTCACGGCGGCATTGTGACAATGCGCCGGGTATTAGATTTAGTTTTAGAAAACGGTTGTCGTTTAGCCCAACCAGGAGAATTCACCAAAAGGGCATTCATTAATGGCAGGATTGATTTATCGCAGGCAGAGGCGGTTTTAGATGTAGTTAAAGCTAAAACAGAATCAGCTTTAAAGATAGGAATCGAACAGTTAAGAGGCGGTCTATCTCGTTGTTTAAATAAGATCAGAAAAGTTTTACTGGATAATCTCGTTGTTTTAGAAGCGAATATAGATTTCTCTGAAGAAGAAACAAGTTCTGCCGATGGGAAAGAAATTATAGAGAGTCTAAAACAGGCAGATAAGAGTTTAAAAATTATACTGGATGGTTCAGAACACGGCAGAATTTTCCGCGAAGGTATAAGTGTGGTTATTTGTGGCAAGCCCAATGTAGGCAAATCTTCTCTTTTGAATACACTTTTAAAACAAGAACGCTCTATCGTGACAGCCGTGGCTGGCACAACCCGCGATACAATTGAAGAGGTTATTGATATCAAAGGAATTCCGATGAGAATTGTGGATACCGCCGGGATACTCCATCCGCGCGATCTAATAGAAAAGAAGGCAGTTTGGCGCACAAAAAGATATATCCAGCAGGCGGATTTGGTAATTTTATTGTTTGATGGCAGTAAGACATTAACCCAGGAAGACGAATTGCTTATCAGAAAATTAAAGAAAAAAGTTGTCTTGGCGGTTATCAACAAAATAGACCTTAGGCAAAAGCTCAAAAAAGAAAAAATCTTAAAAACTTTTAGCCAGGCAGTCTTGATTTCAGCAAAAAAATCAATAAATATAGATATCCTTAAGGAGGCGATTGCTAATCTGGTTTATAAAGGGAAAGCGCGCTTTGCGGATTCAATTCTCGTAAGTAATCTTAGGCAGATACAGGAAATTAAGAAGACGCAAAAACTTATTGCAGAAGCGATTGATTTGCTGGATAATAAGCTGTCAGGTGAGTTTATTGCCCAGAACATTAAAGATGCTCTCGGACATTTGGATGAGGTATTAGGTAAGAGATTCTCGGAAGATTTATTAGACAAGATTTTTAGTGAGTTTTGTATTGGTAAATAGTAACCAGAAACCAGAGCGCTTTAGAGAGGTAGAGAACAGAAAAATCTGCAATCTGCGTTCAGTAATCTCTAATCTCCTGAACGAAGTAAGGGTATATGGATAAGAAAAAGATTGAAAAAGCAGTTAAAGTGATATTGGAAGCCATCGGCGAAGATGTAAATAGAAAAGATCTTTTAGCCACACCCAAGCGTGTGGCGGAAATGTACGAAGAGATATTCGCGGGCATGAAAGATGACCCGGAGAAAGAGTTAGAGGTAGTTTTAGACCAGAAACACGAAGAGATAATTTTATTAAAAGGAATACCATTATACAGTTTATGCGAGCACCATTTGCTCCCTTTTCTAGGTAAGGCCCACATCGCTTATATCCCCAAGCAGGGTCGCGTAACCGGATTAAGCAAATTAGCCCGCGTTGTGGATATTTTATCGCACAGGCTCCAGGTTCAGGAACGACTTACCACGCAGATTGCGGATATTATTATGTCGAAACTTAAACCGCAAGGTTGTATGGTGGTTATTGAAGCGGAACATATGTGTATCTCGATGCGTGGTGTAAAGAAACCAGGCACGCTTACAGTCACCTCAGCAGTAAGGGGGGTGTTTAAAGAAAATGAGAAGACCCGTTCTGAAACGCTGGTATTAATGAAGGACTAAGAGGAGACAAATGGAGCTTTTGCTTTTTTTAATTTTGGTATTAATTACTATAAATAGTATATTAATTGGTTTCTTCTTGTTTTTGAAGCCTGTTTTGGCTATTCAGATACAGAAGAGATTCTATGAGAGAATAAATTGGAGAATTGAACCAATATCTATCCCCAAGGAAGTCCGCAATACCAAACTTATGGGGCTGTTTTTGCTTTTTATATCTTTTTTGGTAATAAGTTATATTGTAATAAAAAGTATTAGATAATACGGAATCACTTCGGCGGTTTTGAGAAAAATATAAACTTTATTTTAATTTTTTTGGTATAATATATGAGGCGATTTAACAACTAGTAAAATGATAATTTCAACCCAATTTTAT
>JAGUWZ010000018.1 GCA_020062065.1 Candidatus Omnitrophota bacterium | reverse complement strand
TTTTAACGCAGATTTTCGCAAATCTAACGCAGATTCTCGCAGATAAATCTTTAATCTGCGTAAATCTGCGTGCAATCTGCGTTCATCTGCGTTCAAAAAGGTAGTTCTTAAATTGGCTGATTTAAGGAAAGAATTAAATAAACTTTTTTTGGGCAATGAATTATATGGAAGATTTGTAGAGATTGAACTTCTGGTCTGAAGTGGGAAGGTTTGAATAAAAAATAGTTTCCACTTGCGCAGGAGAACAGAGGAGGGATTCGTCCTTTTCTCTTAAGGACAAATACCAGGTATGTTTTTAATTTTTACAGTTATTGTCATAGGCTTAAGCGGCATTGCGGCAGAGGTGCTTATTCTGCGTGAGTTGCTGGTGAGTTTCTTCGGCAATGAATTAACCTTAGGCATAATTTTGGCCAACTGGTTAGCTCTTGAGGCGCTGGGAGTTTTTATTATAGGTAAGTTTATTGAAAAAGTTAAGAACAAGATAGCGGTATTCATTTCTTTAGAGTTGATTTTTGCCCTGACTTTACCCTTAGCAGTCTATTTTGCCAGGACATTTAAAAATATATTGGGTATACCGTTCGGTGAGGGAATAGGACTGGCTGCTATATTTGGCGGTTCATTTTTTGTAATCTTGCCTCTGGGTTTCTGTCACGGAGCGTTATTCAGCGCGGCATGCGAAATATATTCCAATCTGGATAGAGAATCCCCAGCAGTAATAGGCAGGGTATATACTTTCGAGATAATCGGGACCATAATCGGCGGATTAATCCTTACCTATCTTTTTATTCCTTTTTTTGATTCCTTTCAAATAGTTTTTATCGTTTCTTTAATTAATCTGGTAATTTGTCTGTTTTTTTTAAGGATTATTGCGAATAGACAATTGAGGTTGAGCGTTTTATTTTTAATAATCTTTTCTCTAATCCCTTTTTTAGTTGTCAGTCCCGGCTATCTAGAGCGTCTTAGCATAACTAAACAGTTTAATTTAGGTCGGGTTTTGGATTGCCGCAATTCAGTTTATGGTAACGTCGTGGTAACAGAGAGTGAATTACAGCATACATTTTTTTACAACGGTATCCCGATAATCACTACCCCATATCCGGATATAACCTTCGCAGAGGAATTCGGCAATCTTCCGCTTTTATTTCACCCCAACCCCAAGGATATACTCGTAATAAGCGGCGGGGCAGGGGGGCTAATTTATGAAATTTTAAAGCACCCTATAACAAAAATCGATTATGCGGAATTGGACCCTCTGATTATAGAGATGCTTAATAAATATCCCTCGGATTTAACCTTAAAAGAATTGGCTGACCCCAGGGTTAAGGTTATCAATGCCGACGGAAGATTTTTCTTGAAACATACGGATAATAAATACGACGTTGTTATGTTGGGGATATCCAAACCAACTGACTTGAGCATCAATCGCCTATTCACAGAGGAATTCTTTAGAATGATTAGGAAGAGATTGAGGACAGACGGAATACTTAGCATTTGGCTGCCCGGCTCTCTAACTTATTTAAGCAGCACGGTGAGGGATGTGAATTTTTCTGTAATAAATGCAATTAAGAAATCTTATGCGCACCAACGGATTATCCCGGGTGATTATAATCTTGTTTTTGCTTCTGATTCAGCTAAAATCTTAGACGTAACTCCTAAATTACTTAGGCAAAGAATCGCGAGTGACCAGATTAAGACGAGGCTCTTAAAAGAATCTTACCTTGATTATAGAATGGATAAACGGTGGTTGGATTGGTTCAGACAATCTACGCTGAATGCCACTGTAAAAATCAATAAGGATTTTTCTCCTTTTGCATTATTTTTGATGCTTGTCTTATGGAATCAGCAATTTTCTCCGCGATGCTCTTATATTTTTGACGCGTTGAGTAATCTAAATTTACCAGTAATATTTGGGATAATAGTATTGATAGCTGCAGGGTTATTGTGTTTTATTTTTCTAAGTTCCAAATCCGCATTGGAAGGGTTTCCAAGGATCAGGAAATTCGCAATTTCTTACGCTATCGCCACAACCGGATTTTTCGGTATGCTTATAAATTTAGTTTTGATATTCGCCTTTCAGGTATTCTACGGTTATTTATATAATAAAATAGGATTATTACTGGCCATATTTATGGCGGGAATTGCCTCAGGCAGCGCGCTAATGACAAAAAACATGGCGCTTAGGAACTATAGCTTGAGGCTGTTAATCAGAATCGAAATCTGGATAATCGCATTTTCCTATATTTTGGCCCTGATTCTTGGGCGCTGGAATGAAAATCCGAATTATACCTTGTTGATTTTCATCTTTATGTTTCTGATTTGCGGATTTCTTATTGGACTTGAATTTCCCCTTGCCAGTAAATTATTTTTCAAAGAAAAGGCTAAGATTGGAATTACTTCCGGTCTTCTTTATTTTTCCGACCTTTTAGGCGGATGGTTAGCAGGAATACTGGGAGGGATTATATTTCTACCCTTATTGGGTTTATTCAATACATGTATACTGATAATCCCGCTTAAACTTTTAAGTCTTTCGCTGCTTGCGCTAACCAATTACAAACCCGCATTGCGATAACGGTTAGGGGACGGTTCTCATTTAAA
>JAGUWZ010000124.1 GCA_020062065.1 Candidatus Omnitrophota bacterium | reverse complement strand
GCTATTAAATTAAAAGTAAGGGAAAATATGAGATATAGGAATATTTATTATATAAGCTGATTTAATAACTAGTAAAATGATAATTTCAACCCAATTTTAACGCAGATTTTCGCAAATCCAACGCAGATTCTCGCAGATAAATCTTTAAATCTGCGAATATCCGCGTGTAATCTGCGTGTATCTGCGTTTAAAAGGTAGTTCTTAAATTGGCTATATTATATTATACTAAAAAAGAGGGGTCAAGAAATAAAAGACCTTGGAGGCAAGCTTTTGGGATTTAAAGGATGACCTAGAGACATGACAGGTTCCATCAGGGATACTCTTCTCTCCGTGAAATATTCAAAAGCATTCCCACACTTATCAGATCAAAAATAAATGATGAACCGCCATAACTGATAAACGGCAGCGGCAGCCCCTTCGTAGGCAATATTCCACAAGAAACCCCGATATTTATTATTGCCTTTAGAGAAAGCAATGAAACCAATCCCAGACTTAAGAAGTATCCAAATCTATCCTGGGAATTCCTTATTATCTTCAGTCCCAGCCTCATAAAAATCATAAATAGTAATATTACAGCGATTGTACCCACAAGACCGAGTTCTTCTCCGATTATGGAAAAAATAAAATCAGTATGGGCTGCGGGCAGATAAAATAATTTTTGGCGGGAATGGCCCAGCCCCGTACCAAATATGCCTCCTGAACCCAGGGCAATCTGTGATTGGATAATCTGAAAACCGCTTCCTTTGGGATCGGCCCAGGGATTTAAAAAAGCCATAATACGCATACGTCTGTATGCTACCCTAAATATCAATATATAAAGAAAAGGCAATAATCCCAAGATGATAGACAAAAGATAAGATAACTTTAAACCTCCTACAAAAAGCATGATAAAAACAACCGCGCCTATTGCCAGGGCAGTTCCTAAATCTGGTTGTAAGAGGATTAATAATGATATAAGACCCAAAACAGACATTATCGGCAAAAGCCCCCGGCGGATTGTTTTTATATCATTTATCTTGCGTGAAATAAAATCCGCCACGTAAACTATCATCGCAATGCCAGCAAATTCCGCAGGCTGGAAACTAATAAATTTGAATCTAAACCAGCGACGAGCACCGGCAACCTCCCTGCCGATTCCCGGAATAAGCACCAATACTAGTAAGAATAGAGCAATTAACAAAAGTGTTCTGGCATATTTCTTGAATTTTTTATAATCAACAGACATCACTAAAAAGGTAAGTCCTGCCCCGATTAGAACAAAACTGAGATGTCTTTTAAGGAAAAAAGCGCTATCCTTATATTTTTCCAAAGCGTATATGCTTGAAGCGCTGTAAATCATCACAATACCCATACAAATCAAAGTTACGGTAGTCATAAAAAGCTGGATTCTGATATTGCGCATTACCATAGTTTTATCGTAAAGTTAAAATTGTAACATCATTTAATCAACTCAAGGACTGTCTTCTTAAACACCCGTCCTCTTTCTTCGTAATCAGAAAACATATCGTAGCTGGAACACATTGGCGAGAGTAATACGCAGTCGCCGGATGAAGCATTAGAATAAGCCCTACTTACCGCCTCTTCCAAGTTTAAAGCATCCTCTACGGATACAGCGTCTTTAAAGGCTTGTTTAATTTTTTCTTTGGCCTCACCAATCAAAATCGCTTTTTTTACTTTCTTGCGGGCCAGCTCAACAATAATTCTATAATCAATTCCTTTGTCTCTTCCACCCACTATCCAAATTATCGGTTCAAAAATATTTTTTAATGCCCAGACAGCGGATTCGACAGTAGTGGCCTTAGAATCATTGATGAATTTAATTCCATCCTTCTCTGCTACAACCTCCATCCGATGTTCAAGCCCTTTAAAATCAGCAAAGACATCCAAACACAATTGTCTGTCTATGGCTAAAATTGAACCCACAGTTAAAACCGCGGCCTGATTAGGATTCAATTTCCCTTTCTCCGAAAAAAACTCTAACTTAGCTTTGGCTTCCCGGGACAACTCTTTAAGTATGGGATCATTATAGTTTAAGACTAAATAATCACTTGAGTCCTGATTCATATAAATCCTTTTTTTTGCATAGATATATTCCTGCATACTTTTGTATCTATCAAGATGATTGGCGGTAATATTAAGAATAAGGGCAATTTTCGGCTTAAACGTTCTTGTGGTTTCCAGCTGGAAAGAGCTTATCTCAAGCGATACAAAATCACCTTCTTTCATCTTCGTTAATTCACTGGTAAAGGGCCTGCCAATATTGCCACAGATAAAAACTTTCCTTGCGCTTGCCTCTAAAATTTTGCCGATTAAGGTGGTAACGGTAGTTTTTCCATTTGAACCCGTAACAGCAATTACCGTAGCAGGACATAAAAGCCAGGCAACCTCTATCTCGCTGATAACTGGTATTTCTAGTTCTCTCGCCCATACAAACAAAAGAGCGCTATTCGGCACCCCTGGAGAAACAACCACCAGGTTTGTCTCTTCGATAAATTCTCTAGAATGTCTACCTAATTCAATCTTTATATCTTCTGATTTCAGCTTTGTGGCATTCTCGCGGATAGCCTGGTTGTCATTGTTATCCGTTATACTTACAATCGCTCCTAAATCATAGAGTAAATTCGCACAAGCCACACCGCTACGGGCAAGCCCGACTATTGTAATTCTCTTGTTTTTAAAGTAATCTATATTTATCATTTCAATCAATTAAAAATTTAAAATTAAAAATGCAAAATTATTTATCTATTTTTTCAACGATATATACTTCTTAATTTTTAATTTTTCATTTTGCATTTTTAACTCTCTTGCGGTATTCTAACGAATCTTCAAAGTAACCAATGTAAGGAGGGCAAAAATGCTGCTAATAATCCAGAACCTTACAATCACCTTATTTTCCGACCATCCTAAAAACTGAAAATGATGATGTAAAGGCGTTATTCTAAATATGCGTCTGTTGGTAAGACGGAAGGAAATCACCTGCAAGATTACCGATAGGGCTTCCAGGACAAATACTCCCCCAACAATAACCAAAAGTAATTCCTTTTTAATCAAAAGAGCGGTTATCCCCAACGCTCCTCCCAAACTTAAAGAACCCACATCCCCCATAAAAATAGATGCCGGATAACAATTAAACCACAAAAAACCCAATCCTGCTCCAATAATACTGGCACAGAATACCGTCAATTCGCCGCTGCCTTTAATAAAGGGTATCAATAGATAGTTACTAAAATTTATATTGCCTGATACGTAAGAGAGAATACTATATGCTACAGCTACCATAACCACACTGCCTATAGCTAAACCGTCTAAGCCGTCAGTAAGGTTAACGGCATTAGAAGAGCCTGCTATTACAATAATCACAAACAGGATATAGAAAACGCCCAGCTCCAAAGATATGTCCTTTAAGAATGGTATATCCACCTTTGTGTAATTTTTGGAACTCATTAAAAGTATCATCCCTAATATTATCCCAAGAAGGATTTGGCTGGTAAATTTTGCAGTTGCAGGCAGACCTTTAGAGCATTTCCTTATCTGTTTTAAATAATCATCCATAAATCCGGTGATCCCCAACCATAAAGTACTGAATAAAACAATTAATATATATCTATTCAGGATTTCCGCCCAGAGCAGGGTTGAAGAAAAAATCGCCACTAATATCAAAATTCCACCCATTGTAGGCGTGCCTTGTTTTTTACTATGTAGCTCATATAATTTAGCGCTCTCTTCCTTTCTGATATTCTCTCCTATTGATAGTCGGGTTATTAGTTTTATTACCAGCGGTCCAAAGATAATACTAATAACAAAAGCGGTAACCGCAGCCATGATTGCCCGGAAAGTAATGTAGCGGAATACATTTAAAAAAGAAATTACGTTATGTAAAGGATAAAATAAATAGTATAACATTTTTCGTTAATTACGTTATTCTCCTTCGCTAAAGCTTCGGAGAAATTTCTGCGAAGCAAAACCAGGCAGTTCTATTAGTTTTGCGTAGCAGAATAATTACGTTAATTTCGTTTAACGAATCAAACGAGACTAACGAACTCAAGGAATATTAAATATCTCCTCCATTTTCATTGCCCGGGAACCTTTGACTAATATAATATCATCTTTATCCGGCGCTATATCTTTGAACAAGATTTCCCTGGCTTCCCAGGCGGTGTCACATGAAAACATATTTTTCTCTTCAAAAGCTGATTTCTTTGCCCCCTCTATCGCTAATCTGGATAGTTTTCCTACAGCGATAAATTTATCACAAGACCTCGCAGCAAGTTTTCCTGCCTGGTAATGAAATACTCCTGAATTCTCGCCCAACTCCAGCATATCCCCCATAACAAAAATCTTCTTACCCCTGGTTTTGAAATTTTCTAATACATTCAATGCCTGTTTAAGAGATGCGGGGTTAGAATTATAGGTATCATCAATAAACCTCTTTTGTTTCAACTCTCTGAGCTTAAGTCTACCTTCGGGGAATTCAAAATTGCCAAGCCTTCCAGCCATATCTTTGTATTTCATACCGAAGGTATATCCGCAGGCAATGGCAGCCAAGGCATTATAGATATTATAAAATCCCAGGGTTTTTAAAATAAATTTATGTTTTTTTACACAAAATTCCAGTCCTCCAGAAGCATCTTTAATAGCCGAGGCTGGGAATTCGCAATGATTTTTGATACCAAACCCCAACATAAACAATGGGCGCTCTTTTGCCTTAAGGCGCATTCTTAGAAATCTGTCATCCGCATTTAATATAGCAATAGAAGGTTGTTTTAGATTTTTTACCAGCGAATATTTCTCATGGAATACGCCTTTCAAATCGCCAAAATACTCAAGATGGGACGGCCCGATATTGGTGATTATTCCTATATTTGGCTGGCAAATCTCCGCCAGGGTTTCAATCTCACCAAAATGATTTGTCCCTAATTCCACTATTGCGATATCATAATCTCTTCGCAACCCCAGCAATGTCTGTGGTAAACCAATGTGATTATTTTTTGTGCCTTCGTTTTTAAGTACCTTAAATTTAAAAGATAATATCCAGGCCAGCATCTCCTTGGTTGTAGTTTTGCCAGTGCTTCCGGTAATGGCAATAAGCGGTATATCGAATTTCTTGCGGTGGAAATTTGCAATATCTCCCAATGCCTTTGTGGTATCTTGGACATCTATAATAGCTACCTCTGAAAAAGCATTTTTTAACGCGGATTCTTGCAGATTACACGCAGATGGTCGCAGATTATCTCGAAGGATAAATCTGCGTATATCTGCGTTAGATTTGCGGAAATCTGCGTTTAAAGAGGTTTTATTTTTTTCTTCTGATCCAAATCTTGTCTTCCCTCGTTCTTTAATTATACACGCTGCTTTTTTTTTAATCGCCGTATGGATAAAGTCGTGTCCGTCAAAATTATCTCCTTTTATAGCGATAAATGCCTCATCCGGTCTTATCGTACGAGAATCCAGAGAAATTCCCATAACCCGGTTTTTCTTCCCAGATACGACTAATTTCCCGTGTGTAGCTTCTAATAATTCATGGATTTCAAACACTGCCTGGCCACCTCGCAATCGTCAAAATGCATTATCTTGTCCTTAAATATCTGATAATTCTCATGACCTTTACCGGCCAAAAGAACAATATCGCCGGATTTGGCAAGAGACAAAGATTTTTTTATCGCTTCAAAACGCTCGAGGATCACACAGTAGTTATCGCCTTCAATGCCTTTTTTAATATCCTCGATTATTTCTTCAGGCGCTTCGCAACGCGGATTATCATTTGTGATAATGGCGTAATCCGCCAGTTTTGAAACCACACTGCCCATCTTGGGTCTTTTGGTTTTATCACGATTCCCCCCGCATCCGAAAACCACGATAATTCTATTTTTGGATATCTGCCTTAAAGCTGATATAACATTTTTTAGCGCATCTTCAGTATGCGCATAATCCACAAAAACAGAAAAACCTGCATTTGAATTTATCTTCTCCAGCCTCCCAGGCACCGAATTGAATTTTTCTAGGGCCAGCTTAACGGTCTCCAAATCCAAACCCTCACCCACAGCCCAGGCAAAGCAAGCCAAGACATTATATACGTTATGGCGTCCAATAAGTTTTATATCCAGATTGGTTTTGAAATCCCCAGCTGCCAAATTAAATTCAGTATGCGCTAAATCCAGTTTTATGTCTTTGGCTGTTATATCCGCCTTATTCTCTATGCCGTAAGAAATTAGCCTCCCGCGGCTTAGGGATTTAAGTCTTCTTGCATATGCATCATCATTGTTTATAACAGCAAAAGCGGTGTCTCCTAAATTTTTAAACAACTTTGCTTTGGCCTGAAAATATTTCTCTTGAGTCTTATGGTAATCCAGATGGTCCTGGGTGAGATTGGTAAAGATGGCAGACGAGAAATTGATTTGGTCGGTTCTATTCTGGTCTAAGCCATGCGAGGATACCTCTATAATCGAGTAATTTACCCCTTTTTTAAGCATATCAGCCAACATAGACTGAAGTTCTATTGGGCCGGGAGTTGTATTTTTGGAGGGAATGAGCTTATCTTTGAAACGGTAATTAATCGTCCCAATAACTGCCGGAATAAAATTCCCCTCTTTTAAAACCCTTTCTATTAAATACGCAGTCGTGGTCTTACCATTGGTTCCGGTAATACCTACAACTCTCATTTTTGAAGAAGGGTTACCGTAAAATTCCGCTGCTAATCTCGCTAAAGCTATTCTCTCATCAGCCACTTCAATAAAAACAATATTTTTGGGTGAGGCGGGGACGTGGTCATCTGGGGACTTAATAACTGCTTTTGCTCCTTTTTCTATCGCCTCCTGGATAAAATTATTCCCATCTGCATTTACACCTTTTATAGCGATGAAGATAAAGTCGCCAGATACCTGTTTGGAATCACAGCTAATGCCCTTGACCTCAAAATCAATGGTTCGACTCTGCTTGGCATTGATACCCAGTGGCGTTTTCTTACTCCACCCTTCAGACGGCATTGAAGTATCAGCTGCGTCAGAGTAAATTTTAAATTTATTTAATGATTTAATTAACTGCATTAACCTCATTTAATGCCAAGACCTCTCCGCTTGTTTGTCTGGTTTTTAAATACCTTAATACATCTGCCACTACATTCTTAAACACCGGCGCAGACACGACTCCACCGAAATAATAACCGCGCGGCTCATCTACTGTGATTACCACCGCAATGGCTGGATCTTCTGCCGGGGCAAACCCCATAAATGAAGCTATGAATTTACTGTGTGAATACCTGCCATTGGGTTCTACTTTCTGCGCTGTGCCAGTTTTACCTGCAGCTAGAATATCCGGATTTCTGGCTAATTTACCTGTGCCGTTTTCTATCACACCAATAAGTATCTTTTTAATTCGGGCCACAGTCTCAGGAGATATTACTTTACGCACAGGGGTAGAAGAAAAGACTTCAATAGTCTGGCCTTGTTTATCCCTGATTTCCTTTACAATATAAGGCTTCATAAGATAGCCACCATTAGCAATCACTGAGATAGCATTCACTAACTGCAGTGCAGTTACTCCTATTTCCTGGCCCATTGGTATTGCCGCAATAGATGTCTTAGACCAGGTTCTTAAATCTTTGGTCATACCTTTTATTTCACCGGGCAGGTCTATTCCGGTTTTTGCACCGAAACCAAAAAGTTTTAGGTAACGACAGATAATTTCTGGACCTAAAATCTCTGCCACCTTACAAATCCCTATGTTGCTGGACTGCTCAATCACCTCCCTAAATACCAACCAACCATGTGCTCTATGGTCGTGTAATATGTGATTGGCTACTCTGTATTGTCCATTCTCACAGAAAAACCTGTCTTCTTCTCTTACCTTATTTTCTTCTAACGCTGCCGAGGCAGTAACAATTTTAAATACCGATCCCGGCTCAAACAAATCACAAATAGAGCGGTTACGAATCTGATCTGGAGTGGCGTTGGCGTGTCGATTCTGGTCAAAGGTGGGACGATTTGCCAAAGCCAGAATTTCTCCTGTGTGGGGATTCATAACCACTATACTCGCA
This sequence comes from Candidatus Omnitrophota bacterium, assembly GCA_020062065.1. Lineage (GTDB taxonomy): Bacteria > Omnitrophota > Gorgyraeia > Gygaellales > Profunditerraquicolaceae > JAGUWZ01. The sequence continues at coordinate 4,014 of JAGUWZ010000124.1, read as the reverse complement.
CCTCTGGCACGATAATTGCGGAATACCTTATCAAGTTCTCTTTCTGCAATATACTGTATCACTTCATCTATGGTCAAAATTAAATCATAACCGTCCTTGGGTAAGATTATCCTTTCATAAATATCTAATTTTTTACTGTGGGCGTCCCGCAAAATAAAGGCCCAACCAGATTCTCCTCTAAGATATTTATCATAATACAATTCCAAACCTTCCAGTCCCTTATTATCAAGACCGGCAAAACCAAGAGCCTGACTGGCGAGGTAGTTGTTGGGATAACAGCGTTTGCTTTCTTTAATAAAACCTATTCCTTTCAAATTTAATTTTTTAATCGCCTCGCTCTGCTGGGGGGATATTTTACGGGCAATCCAGATAAAAGATTTGTTACGCGAGAGCCTCTCTTTTAAAAAGCTGTAGTCTAAGTTTAATAAAGATTGAAGTTGCTTTATGATTGCCTCTTTATCTTTCTTGGGTATTTCATTGGGGCAGCCATAAACGGAATCACATGCTAAATTGACCGCCTGGGGTTTTAGATTAATGTCGTATATTGTTCCCCTGCGGGGTTCCAATTCTATAAAAAGATGGTGTTGTTTTTTAGCAATTTCTGCCAGGTGATGAGAACGGAAAAACTGGATATAAAAAAGGCGGGCTAAAGAGAATATAAAAAATATGAAGAATAACAAGAATGCCGCTTCAGTTCTGCGGCTGTGATTTACTATATACACCAATATATGAATTTAGTGATGGATGGTTTTCGATTTACCCCGCAGTTTTTATTTATTTAGTTTTTAAAACAAATACTTGAACAAGAAAAAAGTGCAGGGTTTATTGAGCATCCATCCTGAATATAATTGAAGAGTTTATGGTTTGAGCCTCAGCCTGTCTTTTGAGAGCAAAAATACGGGATAACAAGTTCTTCTTTTTGGGCGAACGGATGCAGGCCGTCTTTAAACTTTCTTGAGGATTAACCGCTCTCACCAGACAATAGTTATCAGGCATCTGGAAATCTCCGTAAACCGAAACTTTGCTGCCGATTCGCACCAGCGATGTATTCTTTTTTAGATTATACCTCAAGTTGGAATTTTCATCAAGTAAATCCTCAAAAAACGCTAAATTCTTTTGGCCGTCATAGGCAAGGCGAAAAAACTCTGTCTGCTGCCAGACATAAAGGAGGGAGAAAAAGGTAATAATAAAAGCAAGATTTAAAAATTTAGATAGTTTCATAGTCTCTCTGCAACCCGCAACTTTGCACTGCGGCTTCTTGGATTTTCCTCTATTTCCGATTGTGTCGGCGTCAAAGGCTTAGGAGTAATTATTCTAATCAATCCAAGGCTAGCGAATTTACGAAAGGTTAATTTTACAACACGGTCTTCCAAAGAGTGAAACGAAATTACGCTTATCCTGGCTGTCTTTCTCAAGAGTCCTATGGACTTGTTTAGAGCTTGTTCTAATGATTCCAATTCCCTATTCACCGCGATGCGTAGTGCCTGAAAGGTCCTTGTCGCCGGATGAATGCGGTAATGATAACGTCTGTATCTATCAGGTATCGCATTAATTACTATGTTGGACAACTCTAAGGTGGTAGATATGGGGTGGCTTTCTCTTTCCTTTACCAAAATATGTGCAATACGATTATGCCATCTTTCCTGTCCAAAACTCCAAAGCAGGTGAGAAATTTCTTCTTCGTTAAGGTTATTTAACAGGTCATAGGCAGAAATATAACTACTCCTGTCCAAACGCATATCCAACGGCCCTTCTGATTGAAAACTAAAACCACGCTGGGCGTTCTCCAACTGAAAAGATGAGATACCTAAGTCGAATAGGATTCCGTCGATACGCTCGACATTCAAATCTTTTAAGATATTATTTATATCGCAAAAATTACCATATACAAATTTCGAATTCTTGGAAAAATTTTTCAATCTTTCCCGAACAATATTAAGAGACTCCTTATCCCTATCTATGCCGATCAACCTTCCTGTAAAACCAATGCGCTCCAGTATTGCCAGGCTGTGTCCGCCTGTTCCTACTGTTGCATCGACGATGGTCAATCCGGCTCTAAGATTTAGATAATCCAATATTTCTTTAAGCATAACTGGCGTATGAAGGTTTTGTTCCATTGTCATGACCATTATTGATCTTTGCAAAAAATAATGAGAAGTTTTTATTAACGCAGATATTCGCAAATCAAACGCAGATTCTCGCAGATTATCGTCGGAATATCTGCGTTTATCTGCGTTAGATCCGCGTGAATCTGCGTTCAGAAAGTTTGCTATTAGTTTTACAATTCTTTAGTAAGACTCTATAATTTTTTGAGCGATTTCTTCAAAAGACTGCCGCCAGTTGCCGTAAAATTCTTGCCACTTTTCTTTCGACCAAATTTCAATTCTGTTGGAGACCCCCACAATAACTATATCTTTTTTTATTTCGGCAAAATCCTTTAAGTATTGCGGCAGTAATACTCTTCCCTGTCGATCTATCGTAACCTCTACCGCCCCGGAAAAATATAAACGATTAAATACACGCGCTTCCTGTTTTGTAAAAGAGATGGATTTAAATTTCTGTTCCTGGACTTTCCATTCTTCTTCGGCAAACATAAAAAGGCATCTATCCAGTCCACGAGTAACAAAAAATTTTTCTATGAAATTTCCCTTGGCTACTTCACGGAATTTGGCAGGCAAAATGAGACGACCTTTTCGGTCTATAGAATGGATATATTCACCGTAAAACATAAATGAACGGACAACTTGCTGAACCCTCACCCACGCCTACTGCGACGTAAGTGGTGGGCCTTAACATTTAATTTTAAAAAGACTGCTCTTTCAAAAAGTGGCGAGGGATAACTTCAACCACTTCCAACCACTTCCAACCACTTTCTATCACTAAGTATAGGGAAAAATCCCTTTTTGTCAAGATAAAAATTGAGTTAAATTAAGATGCTACAATAAGTAGTGTATATTTTACTTTAGATAGCTATATCTTGGGGTATGGTTGGTGGCGAGAAAACAACTTTTTGACCTGAATTAGATCTTTTTTTATCTGGTTAACCAAAGAAAGAGAAGAAGCAAATTTCTTTTCTTGCCTTATTTTCTTAATAAACTGTATCTCAATTTCTTTAGCGTATATATTTTTGTAAAAACTGAAGATATGAACTTCTATATTCTTGATCTGCCTGCAGATAGGCTGATACTTTTTGGAGGTAAATGTCGGCTTGTTACCGATATAACAGACACCGCTGAGTATGTTTTTATTCAAAATAACCTTCACCGCATATACGCCTGGAGATGGCAATGCTTCATGCTGGGGGGTAATATTGGCGGTAGGGAATCCCAAGACTTTTCCTAACGAGCTTCCTTTAACTACCCTGCCTAATATACTTGCGGGTCTGGTGAGTAACTCTTGAGCAACTTTAAAATTTCCTTCTCTAATTAATTTACGGATATAGGTGCTGCTTATCGCCAGATTATTTCTCCTGACTATGTCAAATACCTTTAATTTAAAATTGTAAATACGAGATAATTTTTTTAAAATTTCGCAGCTGCCTTCTTTGTCTCTGCCGAATCTAAAATTAGCGCCTACATATATATACTCTGCTTTAAGTTTATTTACTAAAATATTCTTTACAAAATCTTCTGCCGGGATTATGGAAAATTTCTTATTAAAATTTATGACTATACATACCTCTATGCCGATAGACTCTATTAACCTTAAGCGGCGCTCTAAAGAATAGAGGCTCTCTTCTCTATGCGGGTCGGGCCAGAAAGTAATCACGATACTTCTGCCTTTTATGCGTTTAGCTTTATCTACCGCGGACTCTAAGATGCGCCGATGTCCCCAGTGCACCCCATCAAATACCCCCAATGCTACAACAGCTCTTCTAAATCTTCTAATTTGGTTTAAACCGTAGATAACTTTCATAATCTTAGCCAATTTAAGAACTACCTTTTGAACGCAGATAAACGCAGATTACACGCGGATATACGCAGATTTAAAGATTTATCTGCGAAAATCTGCGTT
>JAGUWZ010000093.1 GCA_020062065.1 Candidatus Omnitrophota bacterium | reverse complement strand
AGAAGGATTCCCACTGAAAACAATAAGACAGAAAAAGAGAGCTACGCCCCACGGTAATTGCCCGATCAACAAATAAAAAGGTTTAGTTTAGTTTCCAGTTCTTTAATCTCACTGTCTATTTCTGAAATCTTACTCTCAATCTCTTTCAACCTTCTGCCATACGATTTAGCAGTTTCTTCCTCGCGATATATATGCGGGCTGGAGAGGGCGCGCGCCTTGGCATAACTTTCAAGTTTTAGTTTTTCTTTTTCTTTTTCTAGTTTATTTATCTGCTGACGGATTTGGGAATTATGAACTTTGCGTTTTCTTTCCTCTTCGCGGCGCAATTTTTCTTGCTCTTTGGCCCTCTGCTTCTCTTCGTCTATCTTCTTATGGTCAATTTTGACTTTTGGCTTACTTTCTAAGATTATCGTCTCAGCTTGAGTTTGCTTGTCTATGTAATAATCAAAATTACCGGAAAATTTCCTTACCCTGCCGTCTTTGACTTCAAAGACTACATTGGCTAGCGTTCGCACAAAATGAATATCGTGGCTGATAAAAACAAGGGTTCCTGCGTATTCTGTTAAAGCCCGGATAAGCGCCTCTATTGCATCAACGTCAAGATGGGTAGTGGGTTCATCCAGCAAAAGAAAATTCGGCGGGTTAATCAGATATTTAGCCAGTATTAGCCGGCTCTTCTCCCCTCCGGAAAGCACCTTAACTCTCTTTTGCGCATCATCGCCGGTAAATAAAAATGCGCCCAAGATAGTGCGAATGGTAGACTCAGCCATACCCCCCGGCGCTGCAGAATATGCCTCACGCAAAACCGTGTTTTCTGGATTTAACACATCCATACGCGTCTGCGAGAAATACCCTATTTCAACATTGTGTCCGAGAATACGGCTACCGCTATCAATAGGAATCACCCCAGCCATAATTTTTAAGAGCGTGGATTTACCTGCTCCGTTCTCGCCCACCAGAACTGCTTTTTCTCCCTGGATTATCTGGAAATCAAAATCCTTATACACTACTGTTTCACCGTAAAATTTCGAAATTTGTTCTAAAGATATTACCTTATACCCGCTTCTGGTTGTGGGAGGAAAATGAAAATTTCTGATACTCTCACGAGAATCTGGCGGCAGGACAATCTTTTCTTTTGCCATTTTCTCCAATACAGTGCGTTTAGCGCGCACAGCCGCAGCTTTATTTGGCTGGGCATGGAAACGGGCAACAAATCTTTCCAGTTGTTCCCGCTTTTTTTCCTGCTCTTTAAACTGTTTTTCCAAATGCAGCTGTTTTTCTGCTTTTATCTGTTCGTAATGCTGGTAATTTCCTTTAACCTTAAAAATACCGCCGTTCTCCAGAATCAAGGTATAATTTGTAACATCGTTTAAGAAGTCCTTGTCGTGGGAAATCATAATAAAGGTTCCGTCAAATTGCGCCAGGAAATCTTTAAGCCAAAGCGCAGCGTTTAAATCCAGATAATTGGTCGGCTCGTCAAGGAGTAAAATGTCGTAATAAAAAGTTAAGAGTTTTGCCAATAATGTGCGCATCTGCCATCCGCCGCTTAACTGGTTTATCGGCCGGTGAAAATCCCTTTCCTTAAAACCCAGACCCATTAAGATTTTTTTGGCCTTGTGTTCTAACTCAAAGTAACCCAGCGTCTCCAGATTATGCAGGATTTCACCATACCTGTCTTGACCTGCTGCATTATTTGCCTCAAGCTCCTGCATTTCTTTTTTAAGCTGCATAACCGTCTTATCGCCTTCAGTAAGTTCGGATAAAACCGTGCGCTCTGAGTGAAAACTTGATTCCTGCGGAAGATATCCTATACGGATATTTTTATTCACCTGAATATTACCTGAATCTGATTCGGTCTCGCCGAGGATAAGAGAAAAAAGCGTAGTTTTTCCTGCCCCATTTGGACCGATAAGCCCTACCTTTTCTCCCGGGTTAATGGTTAAAGAAAGATTGTTAAAAAGCACTTTTTTAGCGTAGCTTTTGGAAAGATTGCTTATGGTAATCATATTTAAACAGGCCGGCGGGATTCTAAGGCCTTAGAAAGTGTGGCGGAATCAGCGTATTCCAAATTAGAACCAACAGGCAGACCTAAACCTATCCTGCTTAAACTCACGCCTAATGGCTTAATCAGTTTAGCTAGGTATAAAGCGGTTGTTTCACCCTCTGTATCGGAATCAGTGGCAATGATTACTTCCTGGATATTTTCCTCTTTAATCCTCTTAATTAAACTGTCAATTTTTAAATCCGAAGGGCCTTTGCCCTCAAGAGGAGCAATTGCTCCCAGGAGAACATGATATACACCGCGGAATGCCTCTGTTTTTTCAATTGAGCTGACATCACTTGGTTTCTCCACAACACAGAGTAAACTTTTGTTCCTGCGAAGATCCCGGCAAATAGCACAAGTTTCCTCTTCGCTTAAATTATGGCAGATACGGCAGAAATGCACATTTTCCTTTACTTTGACAACTGCCTCGGCAAGATTCTTTATTTCGTCGTCGGACGAATCAAGAATATAGCCGATGATGCGTTCGGCGCTGCGCCTGCCGATGCCGGGCAACTTGATTAACAGGTTTATTAATTTTTCAATCGAACCGGTGTAAGTAACCATATTATTCTTCTTTTATCAACCTTCCGTTAAACATCTCCAGAGCAGAACGAACAGATCGGTGTTCTTCTGGGCCTTCGCTCTTGTTTTCTTCCTTGGAAAGCACAAAATTGATTTTTAAATTAGTATTCAACAATTCGCATGCATTGTTTTCGATAATTGCCTTATTTTCTTTTTTCTCCAGCGTCTCTTTATGCAGTAAATGATTCTTGGGTAAAGATACAGTTAAGACATTACCCTCTAATTTGGCAGGAATGCCTTCATTCAAATACGTAGCCACGGACATCTTAATTTTGCCGATCTTCTGAATAATTGTCTGCCAGAGCTCTTTTACCTGGTTGAGAGAAACCAAAGAGGATACTTCCAAGGATTGCTCTGGTTCTTCAACTTTTTTTACCGACGTAGTCGGCGTTAGCAATACCCTCTCTTTTAGAGGCGGAATTTTTTCTTCAGCGGGATTCTCTGGCACAGCGTTTCTAAACTGTTGTCTTTTTTCCGGGCGGGCCAACTTTACCAAACTTATCTCCAAAGGTATGCGTAAAGATTCTAATCTTCTAGCCATCTCCTGGGTATTGGCTAATACATTAAAACCATTGAATATCTCCTCCAGACTTAAAAGATTGGCTTGCTCTGATAATCTTTCACAAGTTTCCTGGGGCAGGTCAATTAACCGTGAATCTGCCCCCGTAACTTTGGCAATCATCAGGTTGCGGAAATGTTCGATAAGGTTTGCCAATAATATCCCTGTATCCTTTCCCTTATCAATAATATCATTAAGCAATTTCAAGGCAGCGCCTGCATCATGATGGATTATTTTATCAGTGATATCAAAAAGAACTGTCTGCTCAACCATCCCGAGCATAGAAACGACGTCTTGCAGAGAAACTTTATCTTTGGTAAATGCAATCAGTTGATCAAGTGTGGACTCCGCATCCCTTAAAGACCCGTCGCTGGCTCGGGCAATAGCAAATAATACCTCTTTATCTACATTGACTTTCTCCGCCGAAATTATTCTTTCCAGCTGCTGGATAATTTCCATTATTGAAATCCGCCGGAAATCCATGCGCTGACAGCGGGAAAGTATCGTGGGAGGAACTTTTTGCGGCTGGGTAGTAGCGAAGATAAACTTTACAAACTCAGGTGGTTCTTCCAGGGTTTTAAGCAAGGCGTTGAAACCGTCAGTGGTAATCTGATGCACTTCATCTATTATATAAATCTTGAATTTGCCAATTGTCGGGGAAAATTTTACATTTTCCCGCAATGTCCTGATTTCATCTATCCCGCGGTTAGAAGCGCCGTCTATTTCAATGACATCAAGTGAGCGGCCAGAGAATATCTCAAGGCAAGAGGGACATTTTCCGCAAGGCCTATCAGTTGGGCCGTCTTTACAATTAAGCGCCCTGGCTAATATGCGAGCAGTGGAAGTCTTACCTACACCCCGGGGACCGGCAAATAGATATGCGTGCGCGAGCCTGTTTCTCTGGATGGCGTTTGCAAGGGTAGTAACGATATGGTCCTGACCGACTATTTCATCGAAATTTTTCGGCCGCCACTTTAAGGCAAAAACAATATATGACATGGTTGCAAGATTTTTTTTTAAAAAACTACTGATGATGCAAATTCTCTTTCTTTAAATCCAGTTCTTCTAATACTGAATGTGGGTCATTTATATATTTACGGCAAATAGCGGTTACCTGTTTGAAATCCTTTATATCTTTTTCCACCATTCTCTTGATTACTTTAGCCCGCCGTTTAATTTCATCCAAGATGTCTTTCGGAGTTCTGCCGCTTACCTGGGCGAGCCTGTCCCTGTATACGCTGCTTACCGCAGATTCAGCAAAACTAACCTCAGCCAAATTATACGACCACAGCGGGGACAACAGCACGGTGTTTTTTTCCATCCCTGCTGTCTCCACCAATTCCCCTACCACCCGTATAATCTTGCCGTCAATGTTGTAACGCCGCATAATCACAAAAACATCCACGAGATTTACAAGCATCTGGGGCACATTCATCGGTTCGTTGGTCAAGCGGATTATTGTTTCTCGGGCGGTTGAGGCATGCAAGGTGCCCATGCAGTATTTACCGATATTCATTGCGGTCATTAAATCCTGCGCCTCTCTGCCTCTAACCTCTCCCACAATTATTCTGTCAGGACGCATGCGTAAAGAGTTTTTTACTAAATCCGCCAGAGTGGTTTCCTCATCGCTTTCCAGCCGCGAACAGTTTTCTTCCACTTCGGTATTTAACTCCAGGGTATCTTCGATAACAACAACACGGTCATTAATGGGAATAAAATTAAAAAGGGCGTTTAATAAAGTAGTCTTGCCGGTTCCCGGTCCTCCGGAAATAATAATATTTGCCGATTTCACCCCCAAACCCTCAACATAAGCCCAAAATAACGCAGCCACTTCAGGATTAAGAGACTTATTCTGGATTAATTCAACTATACTCAAAGGCCTCTCTTTGGCCCGGGTTATGGTTATCTGTGGACCAAAAGGAGAATAAATGATGTTTGCCCTTCCTTTTATTTCAGAAAGTTCTACATTATTGATAGTTCTTATAGTCTTCCTGCCTGAGAAGACAATCAACTTTTTAATCAACAAATCTAGTTCTTCCCTAGACGGAAAACTCTTGTCTGTCTTAATCATACCAATTTTTGACTTATGAATGTAAATGGGAGAAAGATAATTTATCATAACGTCTTCGACTTCCGGGTCATTCAAAAACTCATCAATTAAACCGTAAGACAAAAATTCATTAAAAAAAGTTTCCAGCTCCAGACCTTTGGATTTCTTAACAAACTTCTGACAGCGGGGGGAATTATAGACTTCAAGAAATGCCTGAAAGATAATTTCGCGTTTCTGGGTGAAACCCTGAAGCAGGAAAATTTTACCGGTCAGTTTGTTTAAAATCTCGTTTTCAATCTCTATTCTTTCTCTATCCAATTACAAACCACTCCTTAATTTAATCGGCAGTAGCAGAAATAGATTATTCTGGAATCTTAGGTTAAAATAATTGAATTGCTTCAACGAATCCTATTATATCAAAAATTAGCAAAAAAGGCAGAAGAATTAATTTCTATTTGGGAATCTCGTTTAGACCATAGGAAGAAGCTCAGGCGTAAACAAAAGAACAGTAATGAAGGCTTATAAGTATATTAAGAGACCTTAAGGACACAGGGACAGCGCTTGACACCGGGACTGTTCCCGTCGTCATCGGGCTTATTCGAAGTTGAAGGGACTATTCCTGTGGCGCTAAAGTTGCAAATTTATATCAGTTTCGGAGAGGCTGGGATTCGAACCCAGGGGCCAGGTTTCCCCAGCCGAATCATTAGCAGTGATTCGCTTTCAACCACTCAGCCACCTCTCCTCAAACACCTTAATTTTTTAAACACAATATTCTTTGTTTGGTGAAATCCCGTTTCCTTTTAGCGGGATATCTAGCGAGATTCCAGCAAATCTGCCAAAATTATGCAACAGAATTTTAGCGCATACTATGAGCCGGGATAAAAATCCTATCGCTTCTTCTTAAAAAATTTGCTTAGCAAAGAACCACATTCTTTTTCTAAAATTCCTGCCTTAACTTTGATACAGTGATTTAACTTTTTATTATTAACAATATTTGTTACCGAACCACAGGCGCCTGTTTTTGGGTCGCTGGCGCCGTAAATCAATTTTTTTATCCTTGCCAGGACCATTGCTCCTGCACACATACTGCACGGTTCAATTGTAACATATAAGGATACGTCATTCAACCACTTTGAGTTTAGATAGCTTGCGGCACTGGACAACGCAATCATTTCGGCGTGGGCAGTGGGGTCATTTAAAAGTTCAACCTGATTATTGGCGCGGGCAATAATTTTACCTTCGTGCACGATTACACAACCAACAGGAACCTCATCTTTATCAAATGCCTTTTGAGCCTCTTTAAGAGCCTCGCGCATGTAGATATCGTGTATCATATTCATAAATTTACCGATAAGTTAAACGCTGATAAATTTATGCGCCCAGCAGGAATCGAACCTGCAACAACCAGCTCCGTAGGCTGATGCTCTATCCAATTGAGCTATGGGCGCGAGTATTTTCATATTTTCAGGTGTCAAAGTGTGAGAACTCCCTTGATACCTTTATCTATGATACCTTTATCTAAAAATGTCGCTGAGGATGCTGCCTATTGCCTCTTGTGTTGCTGATTTGTTTTTCGAGCCTTCCTGTGGAGCATTTTGTTCTGTTGTCTCCGCTTCTTTTGTCCCCAGCGCTTTATCAAGTGCCTTAAAAATCTGCTGCTTTGCCTGGTTTAGTAAAAGCCTCTGGGCAATATATTCTGCGTCCACATTGAATTTGAGTTGTTCAGCGACTCTGCCTGAAATCTTAAGCGGAATATAAATCTGATTTTCGTCATTCAGAAGATATTGCAATTCGGGGACAGCGCTAACTATGCTCGCAGAAAGTTCTGGAGGAATCAAAAAAGAGCCCTCTAAGCCATAAATACCGTCAAAACCGACTTGCCCCTGTCCCTTAAACAAGAATTCATCCGCACCCAAAAGTGCATCTTTAGCAACAAGGCGGCCGTCTTCAACCGTAATCGGCAATTTTATATCCGATAAAAGCGTATCCTTCTGGGTCAGCTTTTGTTTAAAACGTTCAGACAAATTGGCTTCAATTTTTTGTGCTAGTCCGGGAATAACTGAAATTTTATCCAGGACTCTGCGCAGGACATTTATATTTTCAAGCTTTGCTTTCTTGACCACTATATCTGCCCCACCCGACAAGGTAGATCTTAAAGATTGCAGGCTAAACCCCTGTCCTTTAAATCTCATCTTGCCTGAGACGACACCTTCAGCTTTCACCACTGATTTATCATGGGCGATAAATTCCTCTATTTTTATATTTTCAATATCAGCGCTCACGCTGAAATCCTGGCGGGCTAAATAATCCTCAATTAGACCTGAGCCATTTATCCTGCCTTCGCCAATGGCAGCGGAAATTTCCTCCAGAAGAATTTTATTTTCCCTGATTTTGATATTCATCTCTATGTCTTTGATGGGCGAAACTATCTCTTTAAATTGCAATTCGCCGTGCGTCAATAAACCATCTGCCATTAAAGGCAAAACCCCTTTTGCACCGACAGTCATTTCATTTACTACCACCTGCACCTTACCTTTAAGGTTCACCGGCAAGAGAGCGCCTTTGGTCATAGGAAAAACAACGGGAATCCTCTCCAGAAGGATACAAGAAAGCTCGGTCTTGAGCCTTAGTTCGCAAATCCTTACTTCTTTTGTTTTAAGGTTAAGCTGCGCTTTTCCCGCTATCTTGATATTCTTTTTAGCGCTTAAAACCGCTGCCTCGATAACAAAAACAAAAGGTTCATTCAAAGATATTTTGTTCATTGAAAAATCTAAATCAGAAATCTCTAAGCGCAGAGGGGGTTGGAAAGATTGGTCTATAAACTCTACTGAACTGTTGCTGCCCTTTAAAGAAGAAATAAGAAACGCTGGTATTGCAAGAGGCGCAGCAGCAGGCATTGACTCATGGCTTCTTTCTCTCAAATCAGGAAATTTAGTAAGACTCTGGACATTGAGAGTGCCGTCTTTTTGACGGATGAGCCTAACGCGGGCGGAATTGATGAGAACGTTTGCAACATTAACTTTTCTCTGAAAGATGTATCCGAGCACATCAACTGCCAAAGAAATATCTTTGATAGCAACAAACTCGCCTCTTCCAAACACAGGGTCATCTGCAATAACAAGGTTGTGGATTTTTAAGCTGATACCCTGACGTAAGGAAATATTCGGGTTTATCCTGTCAAAATCCACCTGACGATTCAAGGCTTTGCTTGCAAGGCTTTTAATCTGCGGCTTAAAGCGGTTAACGTCAAATGTCTTAACAAAAATAATAACCACCAAAACTAACACCAGAATCAGGATAACAAAAGAAATAAACAAAATTTTAAGAATTTTCATCTTTGTTTTTAAGTTTTTTTGGCATTGCATTACGCACTAAGGATATCTTAGTCTAAAAGATGGATTTTTGTGCCAATGACTTTCTAAAAAATAAAGGGCAACTCTTTATCCAAAGATTACCCTTTATCTTATTGAGGATTCTAATTAAAACTATCCAGAGCGCTCAATGGTAGGCGACTTTATTATTATGTAGTATGAGCGACCTCTTATACTTAGGATAATATACTCGCAAATGTTCTCGAAGTTCGTCTAATCTCCTTTGGCCCAATCCTAATGGCTTATTAATATAAGCATAAGTAATCAATGAGCCTATCCCCGGAAAACTCAGACGTGAAATACTGCCTATTTCCCCCAAAGAAACAGTAATTATATTCCGAGATTTATTTTCAATTGTAAATCTCATAAGCCTATTAAGATCTTCTTCTTTATTTGCCTTAGCTGCAATCTTAATTAAGTGAGCGCCACTTCTTCTTGCTTTATAAAGGATATCTTTTAGTATTTTATCATTCGGCGTCATTTTGAAATTGTGCCAGGATACAATCACTATTTTTTTATTTTTTCTTGCAGTTTTTACAACTTCTGATAAAAGAGGCGATTTTAGCTCTATATCAACAGCATCCACCAGAGAGATATTTTCTTTAAAAATGCTTAACTTCAATTGATTAGAAAGATCTTTCTCTCCGCCCTCTTCTTTACTGCGAACCGTCAAAATTAAAGGAACACCAATTTTTTTTCTTGTTTTAATAACATTTTTTACATAACTAGGATTGGTTTTTCTAAATTGATCTACTCTAATTTCTAGAATATCAACAAGAAAAGACCTGATTAACTTATTATTTTCCCGATCAGTAACAACAGCAGCTATTCTCGGAATTTTACCTAATTCTGTTTTTCCTATTTTTATCATTCTGAGATTATAATAAGTGACTTTTCCCTTCTAATCCCTTCAATAAAGATACCATATTTCTATTAAAATTACAACTATGTTTTAAATTGGGGGTTTTTTGAACTTAAGGTTATGGGGTGGGCGTGCCTGCACACCACGTGCTTTTGATGAACCCACTATAGGGGGGGTTTCTTGAGGCTGCCCCATTTCTCATCTGGCGGAGAGGGAGGGATTTGAACCCTCGGACCCTTTCGGGTCACACGCTCTCCAGGCGTGCGCGCTAAACCGGGCTACGCGACCTCTCCAAAATTTCTTTATTCTTTCAAGTGAAAATTTTGGATCTTGAGTTCACCGCAGGCGGACGAGAGATCCATCAAGTTTGATGATCTTAAATCCCCCCGCTAATCAATCCTAACTTCTTTTTTCTATCAAATCTCTTAATCTCTGATTCTCGTTTTCTGGCAATATTATAATCAACGCACAGTTCTTTATATACTAACTTAAGCGGCTTGCGAAATCTCGTATACCGACACTGATTTGTGCTATTATGATCTTCGATGCGTTTGTCCGCATCTTTAGCTACGCCGACATACAAAGTGCCGTCTCTACATTGAGCGATGTAGACAAACCAAGGTTTACGGTAAATGGTTTTGTCCAATTGGAATCGCTAGATACTTCACTTACTGTTTAGACCCTTCGCTTCCGCTCAGGATCCGTTTAGATCCTTCGCTTCTGCTCAGGATCCGTTT
>JAGUWZ010000061.1 GCA_020062065.1 Candidatus Omnitrophota bacterium | reverse complement strand
AAACGCGAGATTCTCGCAGATAAATCTTTAAATCTGCGTATATCCGCGTGTAATCTGCGTATATCTGCGTTTAAAAAAGGTAGTTCTTAAATTGGCTAATAAAAAATAATTAAATACATTAACTGACAATATGACTCAATTAGAATTTGCCAAGAAAAATATTGTAACCCCCTTGATGAAAAAGATAGCTTCTATTGAGGGATTAAGTTCTCGGTTGATTAATAGGGGCATTAAAGAAGGTAAAATTGTTATCCCTTGGAATAGACTGCATCGTATAAAAAGACCCTGCGCTATCGGAGCCGGCCTTAGAACCAAGGTAAACGCCAACATCGGCACCTCAACTGATAAGGTGCGTATAGATAGAGAGATAAAAAAATTAAAAGTAGCGGTAAAATACGGCGCGGATACGGTTATGGATTTAAGCGTGGGAGGAAACCTTAAAGAAATTAGACGCAAAATATTGGCCCACTGCGCTGTTCCCGTAGGCACGGTTCCTATTTATGAAATAGCGGTGCGCGCCCAAAGAAAAAGGGGTGATTTCTTAAAATTTACAATAGATGACATTTTAGAGACCCTGGAATCTCAGGCAAATGACGGGGTGGATTTTTTTACGATACACGCAGGAGTGACCAAGAAATCATTAAAAATTCTAAAGAATCATAGGAGAATACTGGGAGTCGTCTCCCGCGGCGGAGCAATTTTAGCCAGCTGGATTAGTCGGCATAAAAAAGAGAATCCCTTCTATGAATATTTCGATGAGATTCTGAATATTGCTTATAAATATGATTTGACTTTAAGTTTGGGAGACGGCTTAAGACCGGGTTCGATATTAGATGCAACTGATGCGCCCCAGATTGCGGAGTTAAAAATTTTGGGAGAACTTGCTTTAAGGGCAAGGGAGAAAAATGTAGAGGTAATCATTGAAGGACCAGGACACATACCTTTAAATCAGATAAAAGAGAATATAATCTTAGAGAAGAAAATCTGTCATAACGCACCGTTTTATGTTTTAGGTCCGTTAGTAACGGATATCGCAGCAGGCTATGACCATATCAGCGCTTGTATCGGCGCAGCCTTGGCTGCTGGTTATGGGGCAGATTTTTTATGTTACGTAACTGCCTCTGAACATCTCAGACATCCGTCACTAGAAGATGTCAGAGATGGTGTTATTGCCTCTAGAATCGCTGCCCATGCCGCAGATGTGGTAAAGAAAGTTGGTTCGGCTATTGATTGGGATAGAAGGATGTCTGAAGCCCGTAAAAAACGCGATTGGAGAACACAGATAAAGCTTTCTGTTGATCCGGAGAAAGCAAGGCAGTATCGTTCTTCTTCAACGCCGCGTCAGTCAGATGTTTGCACAATGTGCGGCAGATACTGTTCCATCAAAATGATGGAGCGTTGTTTTAAACCGCTGTAATTCAAGTGAGTGACTGCGCTTGCGCGGGTGTGGTTCAATGGTAGAACGTTAGCTTCCCAAGCTAGAAACGGCGGTTCGATTCCGCTCACCCGCTTGAATTCCTTAGTTAAATTAGATCGAGGGAAATTCAGGATCCTCACAGTATCTACCGCTTGAGGATCAATTTTTTCTTTTATAGAAATAAGGTGATTTAATAACTAGTAAAATGATAATTTCAACCCAATTTTAACGCAGATATTCGCAAATCCAACGCGAGATTCTCGCAGATAAATCTTTAAATCTGCGAATATCTGCGTGCAATCTGCGTGTATCTGCGTTCAAGAGGTAATTCTTAAATTGGCTAATAGAAATGTTTGGAAAAAATTGAGGTTAAAAATGTTAAGAAGGTTAAGGTGGTTACAATTTGTTTTTTGCCTGTTTGTTTTTACAGGGTGTGCTACTGTCGCTCCAAGTCTTCCACCTAAACCGCTGAGCGCTACATCCGAATCTTACGGCGAAGATTTCATTTGGCCTCTTAAAGGCAAAGTTATATCTGGCTTCGGCCAGAAAGTTAACAACGCGGTTAATAAAGGGATAGATATACAACCTTATAAACAATTGGAAGTGGTTGCCAGCCGTAGCGGAAAGGTCGTTTTTTACAATAATGATTTCTTGGATTTAGGAAAGACAATAATTATCGAACACCCTGATGGTTTTTGGACGGTCTATGGGAGAAATGAAGAGGTTTTTGTTAAAATAGGTGATAACATAAAAAAAGGCATTAATATCGCAAGAGTAGGTCGAGCGGGCAGAGATAAAAATATCTATCTGCATTTTGAAATAAGAAAAGGCCATATCCCTCAAAACCCTAATTTTTATTTACCCTGAAATGGAAGATAATTTTTTTGACCGAAAAGTTTATCTTGATATTTTAGAGCAGCGAATCACCGCTCTCAAGGATGGCTATCGCCAGAATGTTGCCTTTATTGGAGACGAACTGGTGGGAAAAACCTCTCTTATATTTAAATTCCTTAGGAGTTTTTATGATAGCCGTTTCATTTTCATCTACCTGGAAATAAGGCCCGAATCATTGGCTTCTTTTAGCAAGAGATTCATCGGTGTATTGCTTTATAACTTTCTTCTCCCCAGTGAGATCTCCCTGAAAGAGGACCTTGATTTCTTGATTAATAAATCTTTTGCCCATATACCAAAAACCGTCGAAAAAATAAAATCCATTTTAAGCCAACTGCAGAAGAATAAAAAAGAAAATATTTTTACAGAATTGTTGTCCCTTCCTGAAATAATTAATAAGGAGACAAATAAGTTTTGTGTGGTCATATTCGATGAATTTCATAACCTTGAACAGCTCGGCGTTAAAAATTTATACAAAGAATGGTCCGGCCTGTTAATAATTCAAAAAACAGTAATGTATATAATTATAAGCTCAATGCAATATAAGACCAAGAACATACTCTCCAAAGACCTGTGTTTATTATTCGGTAATTTTCAGCTAATTTCTGTTGAGCCCTTTGATTTAAAAACTAGCGAAGAATATCTGGAACATAAATTAAAAGGCGCAAATATCGATATGGGTCTGAGGAATTTTATTGTGCATTTTACAGGAGGACACCCTTTTTATCTTGAGATAATTATGGATTCATTGTCTAAATATGAATCGCCTAATTTAGTTGATATACTTCAGGAATTGCTACTTGACTCTTCGGGCGCATTGAATCAAAAATTTTCAAATTATCTTAAGCGTTTCCAGGGGAGTTCCTCAAGCCATGACAATATATCAATTCTCCATTTGATTTCTAACGGGCAAAATAAAATTAAAGATATCGCCCATATCTTACATAAGACCAAAAAAGAGGTTGACGCAAGGGTCAATTATTTATTGGAAACCGATGCCATAAGCCGTTTGGGGGATTTCTTGAAAATCAATGACCGGGTGTTCGGTTTCTGGTTAAGGTTTGTCTATCAGGAAAAGATGCTTTCGCTTACCTTCGATTCTTCAAACCAGAAGATGCTCTTCAGGAAGAATATAGAAAATATGATTCAGGAATTTTTATCAAATGCGGACAAATCAGTTACACAAAGATTAACAGAACTTTTGCGTTTATTCGCAGATGAACGCATACAGATAGATAGGAAGAAATTAAGGCTCAATCATTTTAGAGAGATAAAACCCCTGGAGTTTAGTAATAAAGGTATAAAAGAAGGGCTTATCTGTCGTTCCAATGAGAGCCTTTGGATATTTGCATTAAAATATGATTTATTAACCGAAGATGACATCTCAGAATTTTCTCTGGAGTGCAAGAAATATCGCCACAAGCTGCAAAGAAAAATAATCATTACTTTGCGCGAAATGGATCCCAACAGCCGTCTGAAAGCGCTGGAGGAAAAAATCTGGACCT
This sequence comes from Candidatus Omnitrophota bacterium, assembly GCA_020062065.1. Classification (GTDB taxonomy): domain Bacteria; phylum Omnitrophota; class Gorgyraeia; order Gygaellales; family Profunditerraquicolaceae; genus JAGUWZ01. The sequence continues at coordinate 2,440 of JAGUWZ010000061.1, read as the reverse complement.
GGGATTTGAACAACTTAAATCAGATTCTGGACTTATTTTCTAAACCCAGGATTATCGTATGAAAATAGGGGTTATCTCAGATACTCATATACCTTTATCCGCAGAAGATATTCCATCCAAAATATTAGAAGCATTCAAGAATATGGATATGATTATTCATGCGGGTGACCTTGTGGATTTATCTGTGTTGGACAAATTAAACAGAGTTTGTAAAAATATAAAGGCGGTTAGAGGCAATATGGATTCTCAGGTCGTAAGGAATAAATTGCCGGAAAAAGAATTAATTACTCCAGGGAACTTCAAAATCGGAATTATGCATGGATGGGGGCCGCCGGATAAATTGATAGATACGGTGTCCGAGGCCTTTAAAAACGATAAACCAAGTTTGATTATTTTTGGTCATTCACACCAGGCGCTGAATCTTAAGAAAGACGATATTATTTATTTTAATCCCGGCAGCCCAACAGATCGGATTTTTGCTTCTTATAACTCTTTTGGAATTATAGAAATTGATGATAAAATAGAAGCCAGGATTGTGAGGTTATAATTATGGATAAGCTCTGGGCTCCGTGGCGGATAAGATATATAAGAGGCAGTAAGAATAAGAAATGCATATTTTGCCAGGCTAATAAGTCAACCAAGAAGCAAAATTATGTTGTTTTAAAAACAAGATATTCAATTTCATTAATGAATCTTTTTCCTTATAATAACGGACATTTGCTGGTTTCGCCTCTAAGGCATGTGGGAGAACTTGCTCGACTAAAAGATTTTGAGGTTCTGGATTTATTTAAGACACTTGCTAAGACAAAGAAACTTTTAGATAAAGTACTCAAGCCCAATGGCTACAATATAGGCATTAATATTTCCCAGATTGCCGGCGCGGGTATTACTGGACATTTGCACATACATATTGTTCCCCGCTGGAAAGGGGATACCAATTTTATGCCGGTTTTGAATGACACAAAGGTAATTTCTCAGTCGCTAAGGGAATTATATCAACAATTACGAGATGCTTACACAAAATCAGATTAAACAATACGAAGACAGTTTTTTAGCCCCTTATGCCTCAAAAAGCTATAATACCAGGGGCAGGGTATATAAGGAAGAGGAACATCCCTATCGCTCTGTATACCAGAGGGACCGAGACAGGATTATTCATTGCGCTGCTTTTAGACTCTTAGAATATAAAACCCAGGTATTTGTAAATCACGAGGGTGATTATTACCGCACAAGATTAACCCACACCTTAGAAGTTAGCCAGATTGCCAGGACAATAGCCATGGCTTTAAGGTTAAATGTGGATTTGACCGAAGCGATTGCCCTGGCCCATGATTTAGGACACACCCCATTCGGACATTCCGGCGAAGAAGCGCTTAATGAGCTGATGTCTAAATTCGGTGGTTTTAACCACAACTCTCACGGTTTAAGAGTGGTGGATATACTGGAGGAGAGGTATCCGGATTTCCCCGGTCTTAATCTTTCCTGGGAAGTCAGAGAGGGCATCGTAAAACACTCTACTAAATTCGATAAGGGTGTTAAAATAAAAGACCTTGCTCCAGATGAAATGCCGACTATGGAAACGCAGATAGTGGATATTGCCGATGAGATTGCCTATGATAACCACGATCTTGACGATGGTCTTACTTCGGGATTATTAAAGGAAGAAGACTTGCAAGAGCTAGCGCTGTGGAATAATATCTGCAAGGAGATTTCAAGAAAATATGCTAAAATAGTTCCCGAAAGAAGGAAGTATTTGATTATAAGGTCTTTAATCGATATTCAGGTTACGGATTTAATCCGCCGGACTGAAGAAAATGTGGCTAAGTTAAAATTAAAATCCTATATAGATATAAAAAAATTAGATAAAAAAATTGTTTCTTTCTCAAGGGCAATGCAGAATTGCCGCAGACCTTTGCGTGAATTACTTCTGGGGAAATTATACCATCATTATCGGGTAATAAGAATGGCTGACAAAGCCAAACGTTTTATAAAAGAATTGTTCCAGGTTTATGTCGCGCATCCGGAAGCTTTACCTAAAAATATCCAGGACAAGATAGCCACTGCTGGAGTGAGGCGGGCGGTTTGCGATTATATCGCTGGAATGACAGACAGGTATGCCTTAGATGAATATAAAAAACTTTTTGACCCCTACGAGAAGGTATAAGACATTAATCTCTTCAATGCACAGTATCTACCGCTTAGTTAATTCCACATTTGAATTAAAGGAGCTTATTTCCCGTCTGACCAGATTGATTTCTCAGATATTCAAGGCCAACTATTGTTTGATTCTTATTTTAGATCCTAGCAAGAAATACTCAATTCTTAGATGTATAGTAAGCGGCAGGGAAAAATTTATTATAGATAAAAAGAAAAGAATTACCAAGAGGATAGAAAAAAGGATTATCCGCACGTTTGCCGGCATAAGAAATAATTACCTTTT
>JAGUWZ010000058.1 GCA_020062065.1 Candidatus Omnitrophota bacterium | reverse complement strand
TTCAGAAACGGAGAAGAAACTGCAATGTCAAAAGAATCAAAAGCTTATAAAAATTTGCCCAAAAAAGTCTACATCCGTACCTTCGGCTGCCAGATGAATGTGAGGGATTCGGAGGTAATTTGCGGTCTTCTTAAGCAGGAAGGCTATCTAATTACCGACCAACCAAACAAGGCCGACATTGTTTTATTCAATACCTGTTCAGTTCGCCAGCACGCTGAAGATAAGGTGTGGAGCAAGATAGGAAAGATAGGCAAGACTCCTCGCCCCACAAAGAAGATTGTGGGGCTCGTCGGTTGTATGGCGCAGAATTATAAGGAAGAGGTTTTCCAGCGCGCGCCCAGTGTGGATTTTATAGTAGGACCTTCTGATATAGATAAAATTCCGGCAATTCTTTCTAACCTGTCAGAAAAATGGGGACGGGGACAGTCCCCAAAAAGCTGGGACAGTCCCCAATTTTTATATGAAAGAAAGATCTGGGAGACAGATGGCGAAGCTCGTCCGGAAAAAATTTATCATACCGGATTCTATGAAGACAAAGAGCATCTCTACGTAGTTATTTCAGAGGGTTGTTCTAATTTCTGTTCTTATTGCGTTGTGCCTTATGTTAGAGGGAAATTGCATAACCGCAATTATCAAGATATTATCAGAGAAATAGAAGAAGCGGTTGGCAAAGGGATAGCGAAAATAACTCTTTTGGGACAGAATGTGTGCGCCTATGGCGCAGAAACCCGATCCACCTTCGCGGGGCGCCCAGAGAAACCAGCAACCAGAGAAAATATTAATTTTATTAAATTGCTGAAGTTAGTTGAGCAGATAAAAGGATTAAAAGAGTTTGGTTTTATTACCTCTCATCCTAAAGATACGACTCTTGAGTTATTTGAGGCGATGCGGGATTTAGATAAACTAAAAAAACACCTGCATCTTCCGGTGCAGTCCGGCTCGGATAATATTTTAGAGCGGATGAACCGCGGCTACACGCGTCAATTTTATCTGGAGTTGGTAGGTAATTATCGTAAAATTGTAAAAGGCGGCGTCTTAAGCACTGATATAATCGTGGGCTTTCCCGGAGAATCCGAAGCAGATTTCCAGGATACATATAACCTCGTAAAAGAAATCCAGTTCGATTCAGCATATATCTTTAAATACTCACCCCGGCCGCGCACCGAGGCTTTAAAATGGCCAGATGCTCTGCCGAAGGAAGAAAAAGAAAGAAGGCACAGGATAATATTGGAATTACAGAAAGAGATATCTAGAAATTCAAATATCAAAAATCAAATATCAAAATGACAAATCAAAATTTAAAATTTTTTAAAACATTTTGGATTTTGATATGTAATTTTTATTTTTGCATTTTTATTTTTGCATTTTTAAGCAATGCTTATGCCTTAACTCTTAAGAATCTAAAGAAAAATTTTTTGCAAGGTGATTATAAAGCGTGCATCCAGGAAGGAGAAAAGATTTTAGCAAATTCCAAAAACCAGAGGAAGAATAAAGATGAATTTTATTACCTTCTCGGTCTTAGTTATCTAAAAGAAGGCAATTACTTACGTAGCTTTAATACATTTGAGATAATTTTAAATGAATTCAGAAACAGCAGGTTTAAAGATGAGGCAAAAATAGGCTTAGCTGATAGTTATTTCCTTAAAGGGGATTATAATCTTGCCTCTTTACATTATCGAGAGCTCCTCAACAATAAGCCGAGAACTAAACTAAAGCCAGGGATTTATTACCGGTTAAGTCAAATCGGGGTTAAGACAGGTAATAAAGAGCAAGAGGGTGATTATCTGGCGAAACTCAAGAAAGAATTTCCTTTGAGTCCAGAAGCCCGGGAAAATAAAGAATTATTTCCTTTAAATGTCCAGATGCAGATGGATGAGAAATCCATGCCTTTACAACCACCGCTTGCTTATATGGTTCAGGTGGGCGCTTTTTCCAATCAGGGTAATGCTAAAGACTTATCCGCAAAATTAAACGCAGAAGGATATACTACTTTTATAGTCGAAGCCCTTTCAGCCAACAAGAAAATTTTTAAAGTCCGCGTCGGCAATTTTAAAAACCAGGGCCAAGCCCGGGAAGCAGAAAAGAAATTGCAAAAAGAAGGTTACCCTACTAAAATCATTCCTTAATCATGAAACCGAGAGTGCTGTTTTTGGTTGGCCCTACCGCTATAGGTAAGACAGACATTGCCTTGCAACTCGCCGCAAAAATTAATGCCGAGATTATTTCCTGCGATTCTATGCAGATTTACAAAGGGATGGAAATACTCACTTCCAAACCCGCATTGGAAGTAAGAAAAAAGATTCCCCATCACTTGATTGATATTGTATCTTGCGATAAAGAATATAATGTATCTAAGTATCGGCTTGCGGCAATCAGAAAAATTAACCAGATTATAAAAAGGGGCAGGGTGCCGCTTTTTGTCGGTGGAAGCGGATTGTATATGTCGGTTGTCGCCGACGGCATATTCAAGGCTAAAACTGAAAGTTCGGCTATCCGACGACGCCTTTATCAAGAAGCGCAAGATTTCGGTGCTCATAAGCTTTATGATAAACTTATGAAAGTAGACCCAAAAGCTGCGGAGAAGATTCATCCAAATGACAAGAAACGGGTTATCCGCGCCTTAGAAGTTTTTGAGCTAACAGGAAAACCGATAAGCCAGCTTCAGTCAATGAGAATTGGTTTAGGCGATAAATACGATATAAAAATTTTAGGTCTGGATATGCCGCGGGATAAGCTTTATAAACGCATTGATGAGCGCGTGGATAAAATGTTTAAACGAGGACTGGTTAAGGAAGTAAAGAAATTATTAAAGCTAAAATTAAGCAAGACCGCCAGAGCCGCTATTGGACTAAAGGAAATTAAGGGTTTTCTAGAAGGTTTATACGACTTCCAAGAGGCAAAGAGACTGATGAAAAGAAATACCCGGCAGTATGCGAAAAGACAAATGAGCTGGTTTAGAAAAGATAGAAGAATAAATTGGATTAATATTGAGGCTAAAGAGAAGCCAGCAGCTATTACGAAGAGAATAGTAAAACAACTTATGCAACCTATTAAAAATTCATAAGTTGCGAAGAGAAAGGGTGTCACTTAAGGGAACGTCCCCACCATAACCACCATAATGGAAAAAGCTCTCTTAGTCAGCATAAAATTACATTCTGAGAAAGATAGCTGGTCTTTGGAAGACCTGGCAGATGAATTAGAGGAATTGACTCTTTCAACTGGCGTGGAGATTGTGGAACATACCAGTTGTTTTATTGATAAACCTACTCCCAATCTGTTTGTCGGCAAAGGCAAGGCTGAAGAGATAGCTTTATTAGCTCAGGAATTGGAAGTAGATACCGTGGTTTTTAGCTACAATCTATCAGGCACCCAGCAGAGAAATTTAGAGGAGGTAATTGATTTAAAAACAATTGACCGCACCCAGCTTATTCTGGATATTTTCGCCAAACATGCCAAGAGTCCTGAAGGAAAGATGCAGGTAGAGCTAGCCCAGCTGCAATATCTTCTGCCCAGATTAGTGGGTAAGGGGATAATTCTTTCCCGTCTGGGCGGTGGGATCGGCACCCGCGGGCCGGGTGAACAAAAATTAGAGATTGACCGCAGGCGCATTAGGAAAAGAATACAAAAATTAAAAGATGATCTAAGCCATGTAAGTTTACATCGCAAGACTTTGAGAAAGCGCAGAAAAGAGAAAGCCCTGCCTCTGGTCGCATTAGTGGGCTATACTAATGCCGGTAAATCCACTCTTTTAAATACACTCACCCGCGCAGGCCAGATTGTAGAAGACAGCTTGTTTACCACATTGGATCCTCTCTCCAAAAGTCTTAAACTACCCAACGGCGAAAATATTATTATCTCCGATACCGTGGGGTTTTTACATAATCTTCCGCACCATCTTATTGAGGCATTTAAAGCGACTTTAGAAGAGGTGACAGAGTCAGATTTGTTGATTCATGTCTTAGACGCAAGCCATCCCAAAGTCTACGAGCATCATAAGTCAGTGCTTGAGGTTTTGCTAGCGCTGGGAGCTGAAGCTAAACCAAT
>JAGUWZ010000144.1 GCA_020062065.1 Candidatus Omnitrophota bacterium | reverse complement strand
TTAGTTATTTCCTGGGGATTTATTTTGGGGCTGGCAGCTTCTTGTTTTATTAAGGTATTTTCAAGAAAGGAGCTAAAATGAAAAAAATTTTTGTCGGGTATGGTTTAATTCTACTTCTTCTCATACATATTACAGGATGCGCTCCTCTGTTACTTATGACAGTAGGAGGGGTAGGGGTTTATGCAATCAGTAAAGATACCATACAAGGAGACACGGACACCGCGTATGAAACGCTTTGGGATGCAGCCATGAAGGTAGGTAGAATCAGAGGAACAATTTTACAGGAGGATTTCAACCGCGGCTATATTGAAATTGATGCCAAACCCAACAGAATTAAGATTCAGTTCATGCGCGTTACCACTGCGACAACTAAAATCAAGGTAACAGCGCGGAAATACAAAAATGTGTTTCCTAACATTGAAATTGCCCAGGATGTTTTTATTAAAATTATCGAGGAAGCAAAACACAATAATTGAAAACCCTGTAAATCTTGAAAATCGTAAATACTAAAGAATTGTAAAACTAATAGCAAACTTTTTGAACGCAGATGCACGCAGATTACACGCAGATTTACGCAGATGAAAAAGTTTTATCTGCGAAAATCCGCGTTTGATTTGCGAATATCTGCGTTAAATAAAAACTTCTCATTATTTTTGCAAAGATCAATAGAAAACCAGCCGAGGTAGCTCAGTGGTAGAGCGCGGCCCTGAAAAGGCCGGCGTGGGGGGTTCGATTCCCTCCCTCGGCACTGTAAAAAATAAGGGACCGTTTCTGTTTTACTGTTTTAGTCACTGGGAAAATAGAAACGGCCCCATTCTCAAAAGTTGCGTAAATAAAAAAGCCGTTGTAAAGTATCTTTTAAACAACGGCTTTTATCTTAATGAACCAGAATTTAAGCTGCTCTGGTTACATTGGTTGCTTGTTCGCCTTTAGGACCTTGCGTAACTTCAAATTCAACTTCCTGACCTTCCTCTAAGGTTTTATAGCCATCTCCTTTAACTGCGCTATAATGAACAAAGACGTCTTTGCCATCATCGCGTGTGATAAAGCCATAACCCTTTTGATTGCTGAACCATTTTACTTTACCTCTTGCCATTTATTACCCTTCACCTCCCTTCAAAAAAAAGCCGTAAAGCTTTTTTGTTATTTTATAAGGCTTTACGGCTTTTTAAACACACTTCTAATACTATGCTCCTTTAATTACTTTACAAAACCAAGTATAACATCTTTTGCGCTTTTGTCAATAGATTTTTATAAGACGTTTTTTCCGAGGCAATCGGGAAACTGTCCCCTAGGTATACAGGAAAGTGTTCCTACCAACTTAGCCGAAGGCATATAGGAAGTTAGCTTGGGTAATTTAATGTAAGTCAATTCGTAACATTTTTATTATTTGCAGAAAAAGGTTAATTTTGTTATAATATAAATTCTAATCCTACAGCGATAGCCCTTCCTATACTTTTAAGGAAGGTGCTCTAAAAGGCGTCCAAAAATGATCGAAAGATACAGTTTAGCTAAGATGTCTGGCATATGGCAGGATGAGAATAAATTCAGGATTATGCTGGAGATCGAACTTCTTGTCTGCGAGGCTCAAAGTCTGCAGAATCTTATCCCAAAAAGTGTGGTAAAAAGAATCAAATCCAAGGCAAGGTTTAATCTGTCACGGATTAAGAAGATTGAGGAGAAGACCCAGCACGATATAGTGGCTTTCCTCACCAATGTCGCAGAATATATAGGGTCTGACGCCAAATATTTACACATCGGGCTAACTTCTTCTGACCTTTTGGATACAACTCTGGGCGTACAGTTAAAACAGGCTTCGGATATATTAATAGAGGATCTGCGCAAGCTACTTAATTTACTGGCGGCAAAGGCAAAAAAATATAAAGATACAGTTTGCATTGGCAGGACTCACGGTGTACACGCTGAACCGATAACCTTTGGTTTGAAACTGGCGCTTTGGTATGAGGAAACCAAGAGGAATTTAGAGCGCCTGCACCAGGCGAAACTTGCAGTTTCAACAGGTAAAATCTCTGGTGCAGTAGGCACATACTCTAATATTGCCCCAGAGGTAGAAACTTATATCTGTAAGAAACTTGGGCTTAAGCCTGCAGCTATTTCTACACAGGTGATACAAAGAGATGTGTATGCCCAATATTTATCTACTCTGGCTCTTATAGGCACTTCTTTAGAAAAATTTGCTATGGAGATAAGACATCTCCAGAGAACCGAAGTCCTTGAAGTAGAAGAACCTTTTGCCAGAGGACAGAAGGGTTCCTCAGCTATGCCGCACAAAAGAAATCCGGTCATTTGTGAACGGATTTGCGGTTTGGCCAGACTCTTACGCGGCAATGCCTTAGCAGGTTTAGAAAATATTCCTCTCTGGCATGAACGCGATATCAGCCATTCATCAGCAGAACGGGTAATCCTGCCGGATTCTTCAATAGTTTTGGACTATATGCTTAACAAGTTTATTGAGGTCATTGCAGGGCTTAGAGTATACCCGCAGAATATGCTGGTAAACTTAGTTAAGACAAAAGGGCTGATTTTTTCCCAGCGGGTTCTTTTGACGCTGATGAATAAGGGTTTAAGCCGTCCCAAGGCTTATGATTTGGTGCAAAGATGCGCGATGCAATCCTGGAGACAAAATACAGATTTTAAGGGCAATCTCTTAAATAATAAAGAGGTGTCTAACTATCTTTCCCCAAAAGAATTAGATGAGATTTTTAATCTAAATTACTATCTGCGCAACGTAAACAAAATCTTTAAGCGTCTAATGCTATAAAAATACAATGGCATTGATTTTAACCTGCACAATAGTCGGATTCTTACTTGGTTTTATCTATGTGATGATA
>JAGUWZ010000078.1 GCA_020062065.1 Candidatus Omnitrophota bacterium | reverse complement strand
CTTTTCAAACACCCACTTATCTCCTATAACCACAAACTCTGCCATTCCTCTCAGCGCTCTCATTGCCTTAGCAATAACCTCCGCTCCAATTCCCGAAGGGTCCCCCATGGTTATGCCAACTCTGATATTCTTAAAACTGCTGACTTGCTGAGCTGCTGACATCGTTACTCCAAGATTATTCCTGGACTATCTTGATATATGCGGATTCCTTAAGTCCATCTACCCACTTTGCCAAAGCCTCCTGCAATTTAGTTTCATAGAGTAAGTTATAAATATTATCCTGTGCTTCAGCAAGGGTTTGCTGCCGTGAGTGATTGATTTTGTTTAATTTAAAAATATAGAAACTATCCTTAATCTTGACGGCTTTTGTTATCTCTCCAATTTTTAGCTTAAACAGAACGTCTTCTAAGTCCTTTTTTAATTCTCCTTTAAACGCGCTAAAACTGTTTAATCTTAAAAGGTATTCCTTAGCCAAGTCATTCATCTGGCTGCCCTTCTCTAAAGCATTAAATATATTTTCTGCCAGAGATTGGTTATCTACAACAAGAGATTGAAAATCGCGTTGCTCTGGCAGTGTGAATTCCGCACTGTTTTTATTATAGAAATCCGTGATTTCAGCCGGCTTGACCAGGAGTTTTGACCTGACATCACTATCAATTAAACTAAACATAAGCGCCTGTTCCCTGGTCTTTGTTTCAAGGTCAGCCTCTACCATTCCTTGTTCACTCAAGGCATCTAGAAATTCTCTTTCGGAATTATAGCTTTTCTTCAGTCCATTTATCTTTGCCTTTATCCTGGAATCATCTATCTTTATATTTTTTTTCTTCGCCTCCTGTAAAATAAGACGTTCCTCTATTAAACGCTGCACTAAATCAGATTTCATCGCCTGGATTTTCTTCTCTAATTGCTCGCCATTATATTCATTGGATAGTTGCACACGCATAAAATTAATCGAATCATCCAAATCCTTTTGAGTGATTATCTCATTGTTTACTATGGCAATGATTTTATCGTGGGCAAATATTTCATAGCTGACAGCTGAGAGCTGAGAGCTGACAGCTATAATCAATAATAATACTCTTATTATTTTAGCCATTTAAAATACCTACTTTTTTAAAATTACTAACTGCCTCTTTCAATAATCTGCAGTAAAGGTCAAAGCCCACCGCATTAATAAATCCGTGCTGCTCCACACCGAGGAGATTTCCCGCACCCCTGATTTCAAGGTCTTCCATCGCGATTTTAAAGCCCGCCCCCAGATGAGAATATTCCTCTACGGCAGCAAGTCTTTTTTCTGCTTCGCTGGAAATTAGCTCACCCTTGGGAATTATAAAATAAGCGTAAGCAGACCGCTCGAATCTGCCCACCCTTCCGCGCAGCTGATGCAAATCCGATAATCCAAAGGTATGCGCGTTATTGACGATAATCGTATTGGCATTTGGTATATCTATACCTGATTCAATAATCATCGTAGAAAGTAAGATATCAATCTTACCCCTGAAGAAATCCGCCATCACCTGTTCTAGCTCGCCTGAGTTCATCTGTCCGTGTCCGATTGCCAAACTCGCACCTGGAGGGATAAGCCGGCTAATTCTCTGCTTGAGCTTTTCGATGTCTTCAATCCGGTTGTGCAGGAAAAACACCTGGCCTTTGCGGTTTAATTCCTTAGTGATTGCCTGACGGATCAAATCTTCATCATATTCTACCACGACAGTCTTTATAGGCAACCTATTTTCTGGAGGAGTATTAATCACGGAAAAATCCTTTGCCCCCATCAGACTCATATATAAAGTCCTGGGTATAGGGGTGGCGGTTAAGGTAAGTACATCAGTAGTTAACCTTAAGGTCTTTAACTTTTCCTTTGCCTTTACCCCGAAACGCTGTTCCTCATCAATTATTACCAGACCTAAGTTTTTAAAACTGGCGTCTTCGGATAATAGCCTGTGCGTGCCTATTACAATATCCACTCTTCCCATTTTGAGCCTCTCGATAATTTCCTTCTGCTGGCCTTGAGTTTTAAAACGCGAAAGCATCTCGATATTTATAGGAAAACTTTCCAGGCGCAGGGAAAAATTTTCATAATGCTGTTCTGCCAGAATTGTCGTGGGTACCAGATATGCCACCTGTTTGTTATCCATTACTGCTTTAAAGGCTGCGCGCATCGCCACTTCTGTTTTACCATAACCCACATCGCCGCAAATGAGCCTGTCCATCGGCCGGCAAGACTCCATATCAGCTTTAACTTCCCAGGTGGCTTTTATCTGATCAGGAGTTTCTTTATAGGGAAAAGTTTTTTCAAACTCTTTCTGCCACTCTGTATCAAGAGAAAATCCAAAACCCGTGGAACTCATTCTCAATGCCTGCAAGGATAAGAGTTCCCAGGCTAATTTCTGAATACCTTTTTTTGCCCTGTTTTTTTGCCTTAACCACTCCTTACCACCTAAGCTGTGCAGCTTTGGTCTTCTCACATGGAAGGCAATATACTTCTGCACCAGATGCATCTCGTCAACCGGGACGTAAAGCCTCTCTTGTTTATCGTATTCAATAACCAGATTATCTTTGTATTTATCAGCGTATTTTAGCTTTTCCAGCCCTCTGAATCTGCCGATACCGTAGTGATTATGCACAACATAATCTCCGATATTTATATCAACAAATTTTTCCAGAGGAAATTTTTCATCAAATGGCTCAAGCTTTGAAATCGCGGCCTTCTTTCCCGCCAAAGCGGCATCTTGTCTTCCGCCGAAGTGGAATTCTGTCTCATACGAGGAATGGCGGGAAAATGGCAGGATAATTACCATCCTGTGTTCCCAGAGATAATTTCCTTTGTAGGCTGTAAAAGATTTAATGGATAGAATTTTATCTATTTCCAATTCAATCCTTATCGGTAATTCAAATGTAAAAGGAAATATGTCAACAATTCCGCCCCTGAGAGAAAATTCCCCTTCCTCGGATACGGCGTCTTGTCGCTTGTAACCAAAGTCAACGAGTTTGCCGGCTAAATCTTGGCGTTCAATTGCCCCACCAACATATAATTTTATAGATTTAAACATCTTAAATGCAACCGCCCACTTTCGCAAAAGCTGTAGGTGGGCGGCTCTTTAGCTGATCTTCCAAAGTCAACCGCCTAGGTTGAATCAAACTAGGCGGTTGATACGGTTTGGAAATTAGTCTCTACTTTAGGCCTTTCCTGCTCCAGGCAAGCACTAACGGTGAGGCAATAAAAATAGTAGAATAAACGCCGGAAATAAAACCAACGAGCAGGGTGAAAGCAAAATTACCGAGCACCTCCCCGCCGTAAATAAAAATCGCTATTACCGTCAACAAAGTTATAGCGGAAGTAAGAAGAGTTCTAGATAAGGTCTGGTTTACGCTTAAATTAATCAGGTCTTTTAAACTTGCTTTGCGCAAAAGCCGGCTGTTCTCCCTAACCCGGTCATAAATGACAATCGTATCGTTTATGGAATAACCGGCAATAGTTAAGAAAGCAGTAATAGAAAGCAAATCAATCTGTCTTGCGGTCACTACTAAAAATCCCAGCGCCACCAGGACATCATGAAAAAGGGCAATAACACCGGCTACGGCAAAGTTAAAATGTTTGAACCTGAAAGCCACATAAATAAGAATCCCGATTAATGACCAAATAAGGGCATAAACAGCTTTGGTCTTTAAGTGTTTGCCTGCCACAGGTCCGACTCTTTCTATCCTAAGAATCTGGATATTCTCATCAGGAAAAGTTTGTTTTAATTTATCGGTGATTAACTTGCTTGAGTCTTGCGCTGTCCTGATCAAGATAACCTTCGGGTTGTCTTTGAATTGCTGAAGAGAGGCATCAGCCAGATTCAGTTCCTTAAGAACCGAACGCACTTTATCTATAGAAACATTTGTTTTAAAACCATACTCCTGCAATTGACCGCCGGCAAAATCTATACCATAGGCTTGTTTACCTTTATTAAAGAAAGCTACTAGCCCCGCTGTTATCACAATTAAAGAGATGACATAGAAAATTTTTCTCTTGCCGATAAAATCCAATTTGGTTTCTTTGATTAAATGCAGCATGGGTAAAGATTTTAACCAACCAAAATACAAAAGAATCTCAAATATGCTGCGGGTAATCACAATTGCGCTAAACATACTGGCAATAAGGCCGATACTCAAAGTTACTGCAAAGCCTCTTATCGGTCCTGTGCCAAACTGAAATAACAAAAATGCCGCAATTAATGTAGTAAGATTAGAATCAAAAATCGCAGTGAATGCCCGGTCATAACCATTGGATATTGCAGTGCGCAGAGTTCTACCTGCAGACAATTCCTCCCTTATACGTTCATTAATAAGCACATTGGCATCTACTGCCATACCTAAAGATAAGGCAATACCAGCAATACCTGGGAGAGTTAAAGTAGCGGATACGCCTGGAAATAGAAGTGGCAGCATTCCTAGCATTCCCAAGATCATCAGGAGGTTTAAGAAAAGCGCAATAACGGAAATAAAACCTGCCAGAAGATAATAAATTACCATCGAAATAAACACAAGCGCACAACCAATGATACTTGCCTTTATCCCCTTACTTATCGAATCCTGACCTAATAAAGGTCCTATTGTTCTTTCTTCTTCTATAACCATAGGTGCAGGTAAAGCGCCAACATTTAAGACAATCGATAAATCCTGTGCCTGTTGAATACTAAAACGCCCGGTAATTACCGCTTCACCAGATGGTATGACTTCTTTAATATTTGGTGCAGACTGTAGCTTACCATCCAACACTATAGCTAATCTTCTTCCTACATTTAAAGCAGTAATCTCGGCGAACTTTTTAGCGCCTGCGGCATTGAAGGTTAATCCTACCACAGGTTCATTAAATTCGCTTTGACTGAAACGCACAGAGGCACTCTTAAGACCGTCACCGGTTAAAACCGCCTGTTTTTCCAAAAGTAGGGGTTCGTTATCTTCCTCTAAATATTTTAATTCATATCCCTCAGGGACATTACCCTCTAAGGCCGCCTTTAATTTTTCTGGGTCACGCAAAACAAGTTTAAACTCTAAAAGAGCAGTTTTACCAATCAACTCAATTGCCCTATCTCGATCTGTGATTCCCGGTAACTGCACCACGATTTCATCAACACCCTGTTCCTGAATAAAAGGCTCTCTTACTCCAAACTGATCAATCCTATTCCTGATAACCTCTATTGCTCTTTTGGTGGCATCGGCTTTGGCCTCCCCTGATAAATGGCTTGTATCTACTTTCAGTAAAAGATGCATACCGCCTTTTAAATCCAAACCTAAATTTATTCTCTTAGAGAGAGGAAAAGCAAAATAAGCACAGATACCCAGAATCCCTAATGTAAGCACTATCTTAATAGTAAGTTTTCTTTCCATTTTTAACTTCCCTGATTTGCACCCTGCGTCTTTTTAATATAACCAATACAGCTTTTTTCCAATTCTATCTTTACATTCTCATCTATTCTCAACGTTACTGTTTTATCCTTTACATTTACTACCGTGCCATGGATACCTGAGCTAGTTACAACCTCGTCATTTTTGCTGACATTATTCAACATCTTCTGACGTCTCTTCTGTTCAGTCTTCTGGGGCCGTATCAAAATAAAGTAAAAGATACCTATAATCATCACAAACTGGAATATGATAAAAAAGGGATTAATCTGTGCTGACTGTGGTTGCATCTTTGACCTCCAATGAACGGATGAGTTACGCAGCAAACGAAGCAAGCGACATAACTCATCGCGTCTGTTGTTTTAATTGTATAAGGTGATTTAATAACTAGTAAAATGATAATTTCAACCCAATTTTATTAACGCAGATTTTCGCAAATCCAACGCGAGATTCTCGCAGATAAAACTTTAAATCTGCGTGCAATCTGCGTGTAT
>JAGUWZ010000040.1 GCA_020062065.1 Candidatus Omnitrophota bacterium | reverse complement strand
TTTTAAAAAATTTTGATTCAAATTCAAATTTACAAAGAGAATTAGAGGCTCATACCAAAGACATAAGTGCCCAAGGAATAGGTTTGTTTACGATTCAAGCATTACCTCTGGGTAATTCTCTAGATATATATGTGTGTATACCTGATAATAATGAACAAATCCAGGTAAGAGGAAAGGTGGTCTGGTCAAGCGCGGTCGGACCTTGTAAATATAGAATTGGAATTGAGTTAGAAAAACCAGAGTTAAAGCCCGTGTCAATTGTCTTAAGGACACTATCCCAACAAATAAAAACAAGATATTATTACTTATAGCCCTCCTCTTTTTCGCGCTGCTTCTGTCTTTCTTCTAGCACTTTTACCGCTACTTCGGCAGGAACCTGCGCGTATTTATCAAACTCCATCGAGGCGCTGGCACGGCCGCTGGATAAGGAACGGAAATTTGTGGCATAACCAAACATCTCAGAAAGCGGAGCTTCTACAGAGATAATCTTCTGGTTTCCTTTAGTCTCTATTCCCATAATCTTGCCTCGGCAGGAACAGATATAACCGATAATAGCATTAACGTATTCATCAGGAGTAGTAACCTCAAGTTTCATTGAGGGCTCAAGTAAAACAGGCCTACATTTTAAGAAAACTTTCTTAAAACAAGCAATGGTGGCTAACCTAAATGCTAATTCTGACGAATCAACCTCATGGAACGAACCATCTAAAAGGTTTATCTTAATGTCTACAACCGGATAGCCGGCATAAGATCCTTTTTTCATGCCTTGAGCTAATCCTTTTTCTATCGCCGGAAAATATGACCTGGGTATTGCCCCGCCTTTAATACTATTGGTAAACTCAAATCCTTTACCTGCCTCATTAGGAGCAATCTCAAAGACTACATGCCCGTATTGTCCACGACCACCAGATTGTTTGACATGTTTATATTCGTCGGTTGCCGCAAGAGATGCGGTCTCGCGATAAGCTACTTTTGGTTTTCCTACAACCGCATTTACACCAAATTCAGTCTTCAGTCTGTCAACGATAATTTCCAGATGCAGTTCCCCCATACCAGTAAGCACAGTTTCTTGGGTTTCTTCATCGGTTTGCACAATAAAGGTAGGGTCCTCTTCAGTAAGCCTGGCTAAACCCTTGCCTAATTTATCTTGGTCAGCACGGCTGGCTGGAGTAATGCTTAATGAAACCACAGGAACAGGAAACTGTATGGTTTCCAAGATTACAGAGTTGTCTAAGTCACAAAGTGTATCGCCAGTCAGAGTATGAGCAAGTCCTATTACCGCCACAATATCGCCGGCAAATGCATGCTCTTTGGGTTGGCGCTGGTTAGCATGCATTTGTAAAATCCTTCCGATTCTTTCTTTTTTATTTTTGGTAGCATTAAAGACATAACTGCTATTATCTAACCTTCCGGAATATATCCTTAAGTAAACTAACTTTCCCATATGCGGGTCAGCTTGCACCTTAAAAGCCAGAGCGCAAAAAGGCTCTCGCGGATTAGGATGTCTTACTAATTCATTCTGACTATTTTTAGGGTCATTGCCTTTTACAGGAGGCAAATCCAGAGGCGAAGGAAGATATAGAATTACAGCATCAAGAAGTTTCTGCACCCCCTTGTTTTTAAAAGAGGCACCGCAAAGAACAGGGACCATTTTATTAGCCACCGTGGCACGACGAATAGCGGCAATAAGCTCGTCCTGTGTTATCGAATTTTTGTCTTCCAGATATTTCTTGGTGAGTTCAGCGTCGAGAGTAGAAACTTTCTCAATCAAGAGGTGATGATATTTACTGGCTGTTTCTTTTAATTCCTCGGGTATTTCTTCAGCGTGGAACTCTTTACCCATAGATTGATCATCGTAAATATAAGATTTCATCTCAACAAGATCCACGATCCCTCGGAAATTGTCCTCGCTACCCACGGGTATCTGAATTGCTATCGGGTTATTCCCTAACATTTTCTCCATAGATAGTAACACCACAAAGAAATCCGCGCCGCTGCGGTCCATTTTATTCACAAAGGCAAGTTTGGCAACATTATATTTGTTTGACTGGCGCCACACTGTTTCTGATTGCGGCTCCACTCCTCCCACTGCGCAAAACAAAGCTATTGCTCCATCGAGGACACGCAGACTGCGTTCAACTTCGGCCGTAAAATCAACGTGGCCTGGTGTATCAATAATATTTATCCGGCAGTCCCGCCAATAACAAGTCGTGGCTGCAGCAGTAATAGTAATTCCTCTTTCCTGCTCCTGCTTCATCCAGTCCATCTGCGCTTGACCTTCATGAACCTCGCCTATTTTATACGACTTACCTGTATAATATAAAATTCTTTCTGTGGTGGTAGTTTTACCGGCGTCAATATGCGCCATAATCCCGATATTTCTGACTCTACTTAAATCTATCTCAGGAGGGATGTATTCTTTTTCTTTATCCCGGATGCCTTCTTTTTCCTTTTTTGCTTCGAGAGGTTGTTGCTCTTGAATAGGCGAAACCTGAGATACTTCTCCTGCTGCCTCTGGTTTCTGGATAGGAGATTCAACTACTTTTTCTGTTATCTCTGTCTGGCTAACCATTGCTTCTCTATTTTGAGTTTTTTCCTCTTGATTTTCCGGGGAAAGCTGGTGGCTTAGCGGCAGGAGAGGCGTTTCTGTCTTCTCAATTAATCCGGACAAACGCAAGGTTTCAGCATATAACTCCTTAATCTTCTCATCCTTCTTTTCTAATTCCTTCTCTTTCTCTTCTAAATCACTTTCAAGATTACTGTATTCTTCATTCAGCCCCTTGAATTCTTTTTTGGGAACCCACTCACTTTCTTCTTCTGCTTTTTTCATCTGGGTAATGGTATCGGCAAGCGTCTTGGTTTCGTTAACACGGTCTTTGATTTGTTTAAACAGCCCTTGTATCTGATGCCTCATTTTTTCAATTTCCTCAAGGCCTTCTTTATTTTCTTTTTCCGCAAAGGCAAGCTTATCTTCCAGTTCTCTTATCTCTCTGGAGAGAGCCACATTCTTGGAGAATTCCGCAGCCAATTCTTTTTCTTTGGCAATAAATTGACTTTTATATTCAGCGCTTTCCTTTTTTATCCTGTTTAAAATTTCTGTGTGTTTATCATCCCAATCTTTCCTTCTTATTAACTCTTCTTTTAAATTCTCTTCTGACTTTCTGGCCGCATCCAACAAGTCTTTAAGATTAATATTACTTAAACTTATTTTTTCTACCTCAGCCTTTAAAGCCAGTATCTCTTCTTCTAACTGGGTGATCTTTTGTTCTTTAGAAGAAATCGTCTCTGCGGTATTGTTTTGGTATTCTCTTTTTTTATTTTTCTTCTTTGGATTGAGGCCGATAGAGATAGATAAAACAAACGACAAGAGACTCATCCCGATTAAAATCACTATTGAAATTAAAAGCATATTCTTTTCTCTCTTTATTGCATCTACGGGTCTCAACCTATAGATGCAAATAAAAGCCCGAGCTTAAAATCTCGGGCTTTCTCAACTTTTAAATAATTTTATAAATCTACTTACCAACCCTGCATAGCATTAATTACCTTCTGGCTGACACCGTTTTGTTTTAAGTAATTAATATCCTCCGGAGTGAGATTGAATTTGGAATTAGTAAGGCGTATTCTGTCAACAATTACGTCTTCATGAACGCCCTGACTACTCATATTTACGATTTGCTGTATAGACATCTGGTTTTGATTCACAGCGCCAGTTACCGCCGGGGTTTGAGTTGGTTGTTTCTGCATCTGGCTACCTGCGAGGGCGCCGGTGAGCGCACCAAGGACTCCGCCCACTGCCGCACCTTCTCCTGTCTCACCGCTTTGGTGTCCGATGATTGCGCCGATTCCTGCGCCCACAGCACCGCCGATAACCGCTCCTTCGGGCGCCCTGTTTGGCGAACTCTGGCAACCTAGTATCGGTAAGACTAATAAACTGCTTATAAAAAGAGCTCCTGCCTTGTTCATTACTTCTCCCCCTGGTATAATCTTCACCCTAGATATCCTAGAGCGAATTGGTTAATAATGTGTTAAAATATCTTTATGTCAAAACGCGCCCTTTTTAAGGCAAGGAAGACAGCTTTCCAACCCCCCTATAGAGCCGATGTTACGTCGGCTACTATTCAACAAAGACTGTTGCTTCTTGCTTATCTAACTGGGAATATTCATTGAGGATACTATGGGGCTGAGTTGATACTTAAGCTACCATTTATATCCCAGGATATATTTGGTTAGATACAGCAAGAATATAGCTTCCTTAAAGCTTTAAAAAGAGCAAATTTCCGAAAGGAGGAATAAAGCTATGCATTACTTAGGCTTTGATGTCTCAAAGTCAGACTCTCGCTTTGTTATCCTGGATGACCAGGGCGAGAGATTCGCCAAAGCCTTTACCCTTCAGAATGATAAACCAAATTTTCAAAAGCTGCTTGAACGCCTAAAGGAATTGAATCTTTCAAAAGAGAATTTACTCATAGGCATTGAAGCAACCGGCATCTGGTGGGAAAATCTATATTCTTATCTTACTGAAGCCGGCTTCAAAGTCGTTGTGCTTAATCCCCACCAGACTAATAAGTTCAGGGAGGCATTAAGGAAAAAGGCTAAAACCGATGATATAGACGCCTATATTATTGCTGGGCTATTACGTTCCAAAGAATACGCCTCTTCCTATGTGCCTGAAGAACTCATACAGACTTTAAGAGAATTAACTCGTTTAAGGTACGAGCTTATCAAAGATCGGCGCAACTATGAAAGACAGGCCGCAAGCCTTCTGTCTCTGGTATTTCCCGAATATGAAAAGACCGCTATCAAGAATCCTTTTGCCATTGCCTCAACGGCTATCCTAAAGGCTTACCCTACAGCCAAAGACTTATCTTTGGCAAAACCAAAACATATAGAAAAGATAGTCCGCTCCATCAAGGGCAATAATTTCAACATAGATGAAATCCAAGAACTTATTGATACTGCCAGAGATTCCATATATTCAGGCAGAGCCAAAGATGCCAGAGGATTAAACTTATGCATCCTTTTAAGCCATATTGAGCATATCGATGAATCTATCAAAGAGCTCGATGTAAATATTGAAAACCTGCTCTCGCCCACAAAGGCTGATGATATAAATAGCTTTCCAGGAGCAAATCTCTTAACCATCCCAGGCATAGGTCCTAAGACATTGGTAGTAATCCTTCAAGCCGTAGGCTCAAATGGCCAAGTGTTTGCTTCAGGCATAAAACTTATAGGCCATATCGGCTTTTTTCCGCAGATTTATGAGTCAGGAGAAACTAGAACCGATAACAGAATTTCTCAACGAGGCCCTAAAATGCTCAGATGGGCATTTTATATCGCTGCTGTGGCTTGCCTTAGGCATAACCAAGAAATGCGCACCCTCTATAATAAAAAGTTATCTCAGGGCAAAACCGCAAAGCAGGCGCTTATATGCGTTGCCAAGAAGCTAGCGCATTTGTGCTTAAGTATGCTCAAATCCGGAGAGCCTTATAAGCCTCAAAGAGTCTTTGTGTGTGCCTAATTTTAAAAGAGCGATTGTTTTTTGAAAATCTATTAAAATTTATCTTTACTCTTTATAGAATGTCTTTATTCTTTCACTGCACCGCCTCTTTATAATCCTGCCTACTTTAAGATCATTCCATAACTTCCTGGCAACCAGCACCGTTCCCCAGGTCGGCGCTCCTTGAGCTGTTATTTCATCTGGTTTAACATATCTTTGGCTGCAGTATTG
>JAGUWZ010000060.1 GCA_020062065.1 Candidatus Omnitrophota bacterium | reverse complement strand
GATTTAAAGATTTATCTGCGAAAATCTGCGTTGGATTTGCGAAAATCTGCGTTAAAATTGGGTTGAAATTATCATTTTACTAGTTGTTAAATCACCTCAGTTTTTAATATCCAGCTCTATTCTAATATGCGCTGTTCTTCTTTTTATCGGTGTTGCTCTGCCAAAAGCCGCGGCTTTGAATCTTTTCCAAACAGGCCCAACATTACAGATAATCTTAGAGACGTATAACTGTTCAGGATTAAAACCCTTTAATTTGGCATTAGCCACCGCGGACCTCAATATTTTTATTAAATATTCGCAGGGACGCTTATTCAGATTATCAAGAACGGCTTGAGCCTCAAGCACATCTTTATCTCTGATTAAATCCATCACCTGTCTTACTTTTGTCGGTGAAATCCTGATGTATTTAGTTTCGGCCTTGACAATCATTTTAATAAGCCCCCACCGCGCCGTTTTCTTTATATTCAAGCTTTTGCGCTAAAAACCTGAATAATAGAAAACTACGGGGTAAGTTTGCAAGATAAATTATGTCGGTTAGCCAAATAATAACTGCCTCTATAACTTATGTGCTCACTTACGTCTTCTCCGGCGCTTTCTTGGCTTTGACACCACCATGTTTTCTAAATATTCGGGTGGGCGCAAATTCACCCAGCTTATGTCCCACCATATTCTCTGTAACAAAAACTGGAACGTGTTTTCTGCCATCGTAAACAGCGAAAGCAAAACCCACGAAATCCGGTAATATGGTTGATCTTCTCGACCAGGTTTTTATTGCCAAACGACTACCGCTGCGTCTGGCATTTTCAACCTTCTTTACTAATTTCTCTTCTACAAACGGGCCTTTTTTTACTGAACGCGGCATAACTGTTTATTTTCTCCTTTTTAGTCTAAACTTATTAGAATATTTATTTCTCTTTCTGGTCCGGTATCCTTTTGTGGGTTTTCCCCAGGGTGTTACAGGATGGGGGTTGCCCTGTCCGGCCTTGCCTTCGCCACCGCCATGTCCGTGGTCTACCGGGTTCATTGCCGAACCCCTTGACTGTGGCCTTCTTCCCAGCCAGCGAGACTTTCCGGCTTTCCCTAAAATTATCGCCTCATGTTCCACATTGGAAAGCTGTCCAATGGTGGCGTGACAATCCAGATTTATCAGCCTTATTTCACCCGACGGTAACCTTATGTGCGCAAATGGTTCTTCCTTTGCTATAATCTCTGCCGATGCACCCGCGCTCCTGACAATCTGACCACCACTGCCTTTGGTTAATTCTATATTATGTATCGGTGTCCCCTGGGGAATATATCTTAAAAGCATACAATTACCAATTTTTATATCAACATTTTTATCATTAGATGAAATAATTTCATCACCCACCTTTAATCCCTGTGGTGAGAGGATGTATCTTTTTTCTTTATTGGGATACTCAACTAAGGCAATCCGGGATGTTCGGTTTGGGTCATACTCAATAGCAATTACCTTTGCGGATAGATCATGTAAATCTCTTTTAAAATCAATTATACGCAGCAACCTTTTATGTCCTCCTCCACGGTGTCTTATGGTGATACGACCGTAATTATTGCGTCCACCGCTTTTCTTAAGAGCTAAGACAAGAGATTTTTCCGGCTTGAGTCTTGTTATTTCTTTAAAATCATAGCCGCTCATCCAGCGCCTTGACGGTGTTGTTGGTTTGAATTTTATGATTCCCATATTTAGCCAATTTAAGAACTATCTTTTTAAACGCAGATACACGCAGATTGCACGCGAATATTCGCAGATTTAAAGTTCTATCTGCGACTATCTGCGTTGGATTTGCGAATATCTGCGTTAAAATGGGCTGAAATTATCATTTTACTAGTTGTTAAATCAGCTTTCCCATATTAATGAGTGCCTAACCCGGCGCTATTTTTCCGCTATCAAGTTGAAACTAGAGAAATTAGCGTTCGGTTATGCCCCCCCCCCGCTTAAACTGCGGCTGCGGTTATCTTCTGTCCCTCTTTCAAGGTCACAATCGCTTTTTTGAAATCCGGAGTCTTGCCCGCCTGGTATCTGACCCTCTTTAACTTGCCTCTTAATATAAAAGTGTTTACGTCCTTGACTTTTACTTTATATATCTGTTCTATGGCTTGTTTAATCTCTATCTTATTGCAGGATTTATCAACCAGAAACAGATATTTACCAAGGGGTTCATATAAAGTCGTTTTCTCCGTTTTGATTAGAGCCTTTATTATATCGTAATTAGACTTCATTTTTTAAGCCTCTGGATTAATTCTTTTAGCCCGGCATTAGTAATAATCAGTCTTGACGCTGCCAAAACTTCATAAGTATGTACATTTTTTGCCAGATCGACATGTAAAAAATTTATATTAGCAAAAGCCCTTTTTAGATTTTCATCAATTTTATCCATAAGCAAAAGCGCGTTTTTACTTTTGCCATCAATTTTAAAATTAGACAATATCCTGACAACTTCCTTAGTCTTTGGTTTCTCAATATCCAGCTTATCCAGGACAATAAAATTGTCTTCCTGCAGTTTCTGGCTGAGGACATATTTTAATGCCAGATTTTTCATTTTCGTCGGTAATTTAGAAGAGAAATCTCTGGGATGGGGGCCGAATATAACTCCGCCATGGCGCCATAAAGGAGACCGAATAGAACCAACTCTGGCCCGGCCAGTGCCTTTCTGGCGCCAGGGTTTGCGGCCGCCGCCGGAAACTTCACCCCTGGTCTTGGTCGAAGCATTTCCCTTTCTCTGATTAGCCCTATAAGCATTAATTACCTGATAAACCGAAGAAGGCGGTATTTTATCATTAAAAACAGACTCATCAAGTTTTAATGTTTCGATTTCTTTTGCCTCGCTATTTTTAACAGAAACTGTAAACATATATTGTATTTATCCTAAACAGAAAATTATTTAGCTATTTTTTCTTCGCATTTTTTATTATTAAATAAGTATTTCTGGTCCCGGGGACAGCGCCTTTAACCAGCAACAGATTGTTGGCGGCGTCTACTTTTACTACCCGCAAATTCTGAACCGTTACCCTTATATTTCCCATATGTCCGGGCATATGGTGTCCTTTCCAGACCCTACCCGGGGTAGTGGTGGAACCTATTGAACCAACCCGGCGATGTGATGTTGAACCATGAGTCATAGGTCCGCCGGCCCAATGCCAGCGTTTCATTCCGCCCTGAAACCCTTTGCCTTTAGAAACACCCGTGATATCCACATAATCTCCGTTCTTAAATAAATCAACCTTAAGTTCATCTTTGACCTTATATTCCTTCCCGGTATCCTTGCCGATCTCGCGGATGAACTTCTTAGGCGGTATATTTAATTTCTTAAAAATTCCCAACAAGGGTTTCTTCAAACTGGATCCTGCTGAATCAAAAGCAAGCTTAATCTTTTTTTCTCCGACAGCCAGTATAGGACACGGACCAGCTTCGATTGCAGTAACGCTGACCCTGCTACCATCGTCAGTGAAAACTTGTGTCATTCCAATTTTTTTTCCTAATATCCCAACCATAAGGTGATTTAATAACTAGTAAAATGATAATTTCAACCCAATTTTATTAACGCAGATTTTCGCAAATCCAACGCGAATTCTCGCAGATAAATCTTTTTCATCCGCGTATATCTGCGTGCAATCTGCGTGTATCTGCGTTTAAAAAGGTAGTTCTTAAATTGGCTAAACCATTAAATGAATCCACAACGCCGCATCTTTTCTTTGTATTCAAGCTTTTACACTAAAAACTTGAATGATAGAAAGGCGCGGCGTAAGTCCGGACTTATTCCGACATAGTATTCTACTCTTTCGGGATGTCCTCACTTAATTTCCACATCTACGCCTGCCGGCAGATTTAATTTTCTTAATGCGTCTATCGTCTTAGATGTAGGCTCCAATATTTCAATCAAACGCTTGTGCGTGGATAAATCAAATTGCTCGCGTGACTTCTTATCAATAACCGGCGAACGTAATACAGTATAGACCTCCCTCTTAGTAGGAAGAGGTAGGGGTCCAGAAAACTTAGCACCCGTGCGCCTGGCTGCTTCCACAATTTCGCCTGCTGCCTGGTCTAAAAGGCGATGGTCATAAGCCTTAAGTCTTATGCGTATTTTCTGCATTCGTCGCTTGCGCTCCTCATCCGTGTTTAAGCAATAACTTCTATAACCACACCCGCGCCTACGGTATGTCCGCCTTCACGAATGGCAAAGCGCGACTCTTTTTCCATAGCGATAGGCGTAATCAATTCTACTTCCAGCGCCACATTATCACCAGGCATAACCATCTCAACTCCTTGCGGGAGGGTAACCGAACCTGTGACATCCGTGGTGCGAAAGTAAAACTGAGGCCTGTATCCTTTAAAGAATGGCGTGTGTCTTCCGCCTTCTTCTTTGGTCAAGATATAAATCTGGGCTTTAAACTTGGTATGAGGGGTAATAGATTTTGGCGCGGCTATAACCATACCGCGCTCTATAGCATCCCTATCCACGCCTCTCAAGAGTAAACCCACGTTGTCACCAGCTTGACCTTCATCCAAAATTTTTCTAAACATCTCAATACCAGTAACCACAGTTTTTCTTACCTCTGGTCTTAAGCCCACGATTTCAACTTCATCGTTGAGTTTGACCTTGCCGCGCTCAATTCTTCCCGTACCTACTGTCCCTCTACCTTCAATAGTAAAAACATCTTCCACTGCCATAAGTAAAGGCTTGTCCATATCTCTTACAGGAATCGGTATAAACTCATCGCAGGCCTTCATTAAATCCAGGATGGGTTTGCAATCCGGGCTATTGGGATCATTTGCCGCTGCCATTGCTTTTGTAGCGCTTCCGCGAATTATAGGGGTCTTATCTCCGGGAAAGCCGTACTTCGTTAGCAATTCTCTTACTTCCATTTCAACAAGGTCGAGTAATTCTGCGTCAGTAACCAAATCGCACTTGTTTAGAAATACAACCATGGAAGGAACGTTTACCTGACGGGCCAAAAGTATATGTTCTCTTGTCTGGGGCATCGGACCGTCTGCTGCAGAAACAACTAAGATTGCGCCGTCCATTTGCGCTGCGCCGGTAATCATATTCTTGATATAGTCAGCATGGCCAGGGCAATCTATATGGGCGTAATGACGATTATCCGTCTCATATTCAACGTGAGCAACAGAAATGGTTACGATTTTTGACTCGTCTCTTACTGTGCCTCCTTTGGCAATATCCGCATACTCTCGCGCTTGAGCCTTACCTAACTTGGCCAATACATGGGTGATAGTTGCCGTCAAAGCAGTCTTACCGTGGTCAATGTGTCCGATTGTTCCAATATTTACGTGTGGTTTGCTTCTTACAAACTTTTCTTTAGCCATCAGTCCACCTCCTGGTTTTAAAACAGCCATTCACAAATTCGTTCATGGCCTGGGCGAAACGATTTTTGTGAGGCGCTGTTTTTTAAAAGACTTTTTTGCCCCTGTTGGACTAAACCCTGATATAATCTTCTCGGATATATGTGAAGGCACCTCCATGTAATGCGAGGGCTCCATAGTATAGGTTGCGCGCCCCTGGCTTAAGGAACGCAATACAGTTGCATAATTAAATATTTCCGCTAAAGGCACATCAGCTCTGATGGCGCGCATATTACTACGCGAGTTAATCGCCGCTATTTTGGCGCGCCGAGAAGTTAAATCTCCAATCACACTACCCATATATTCTTCGGGTAGAGTAATCTCCATATCCATAATCGGCTCTAAGAGAATAGGATTGGCTTTTCTCAATCCAGAAGTCAAGGCAATACCCGCTGCCATTTTAAATGCCAATTCTGAAGAATCCACTTCGTGAAACGAGCCATCTACAAGGGTTACCTTTATATCTGTAACCGGATAGTTGGCTAAAACGCCTGATTTTGCCGTTTCAAAAATTCCCTCTTTTACAGAAGGAATGAATTCCTGAGGAATAGTCCCTCCCTTTATTTTATTCTCAAAAGTTATGCCTGTGCCACAAGTTTCTTGAGGTTCCAACTCGATTACTACATGGCCGTATTGCCCGCGGCCACCTGACTGTTGAATGAACTTTCCCGTGGAATTGACTTTCTTGGTGACAGTTTCGCGATAAGCAACTTCCGGTTCACCTACTCCAACCGCCACATTAAATTCTCTTAAAATTCTATCAGTAATCACCTCAAGATGCAACTGACCCATCCCAGAAATTATTGTCTGGCCGGTTTCTTGATTATAACTTACATGAAAAGAAGGATCCTCTTCCACCATTTTATGCAAAGCCATACCCAGCCTTTCCTGATCATCTTTTGTCTTTGGCTCAATTGCCTGTTGGATTACCGGTTCAGGAAAACGCATTTCCTCAACAAGTATAGGGTTAGTTTCATCGCAAAGAGTATCCCCGGTTTTGGTCTGGCTTAACCCTACTGCCGCAACAATATCTCCTGTAAAAACATGCTCAATTATTTCTTGGTGGTTGGCATGCATCCTTACTAACTTTGTAAGACGTTCTTTAACCCTCCCAGTAGCATTATAGAGATATTTCCCCGATGATAAAGAACCTGAATATACCCTGATATAATTCAGTTTGCCTACAAATGGATCGCTAGCTACTTTAAAACATAAACCGCAGAAAGGCGCTTTATCAGAAGCTGTTATCTCTTCAAAATCTCCGGTTTTAGGATTTATACCTTTAATCGGGGGTAAATCTTTAGGTGACGGCAAATATTCAACCACAGCATCAAGCAAAAACTGAATTCCTTTGTTTCTAAAGGCAGAACCGCAGAGAACCGGAGTAAATTTATTGCTAATAGTTGTTCTTCTTATGGCCTCTTTAATCTCCCCAATAGCAATATCCTTATTATGTAGAAATTTTTCTATTATAACATCGTCAACCTCAGCCAATTTCTCCAGCAGCTCGTTGCGATATAGTTTTACCTGTTCGATTTTTTCGTAGGGAATATCTAAAGTTTCAATTTCTTTGCCTAAATCGTCTTTATAAACAAGCAGTTTTTGAACAATTAGGTCAATAACCCCCTTAAAATTTTCTTCTTCACCGAAAGGTAATTGAATTGCCGCGGCATTTGCCCCGAGCCTTGTGCGTATCTGGTTTAGTGTTTCAAAAAAATTACTTGCTGTCCTATCCATCTTATTCACAAAAGCAATCCTTGGTACATTGTAGCGGTCAGCCTGACGCCAAACCGTCTCTGATTGCGGTTCAACACCGCCAACCCCGCAGAAAACCACCACTGCGCCGTCTAAAACCTTCAATGACCTTTCCACCTCAACTGTAAAATCAACATGACCGGGCGTATCAATTAAATTGAGAGTAAAATCCTTCCAGTGACAGGTGGTGGCAGCAGCAGTTATGGTAATACCTCTTTCCTGTTCCTGAACCATCCAGTCCATAACCGCAGTTCCGTTATTTACCTCGCCCAACTTATAGGATTTACCCGAATAAAAAAGTATTCGTTCGCTGGTAGTAGTCTTGCCCGCATCTATGTGAGCGATAATGCCGATGTTCCTAATTTTATCTAAATGTATCTTGCGCATAATTTAGCCAATTTAAGAACTACCTTTTGGCAGATACACGCAGATTGCACGCAGATTGCACGCAGATAAAAGATTTTATCTGCGACTATCTGCGTTGGATTTGCGAATATCTGCGTTCAAAATGTAATTTTCAATATTTTCCATATCACCACCTAAAATGAGCGAACGCCTTATTCGCTTCCGCCATCTTATGCGTATCGTCTCTTTTCTTTATGCTTGAGCCTTCGCCTTTGTAAGCGGCGATGAGTTCATCAGCAAGTTTTTCTTCCATAGACTTGCCTTTTCTGTGTCTGGCAAAATCCCTTATCCAGCGCAAGGCGATGGATGAACCCCTCTCCTGCTTTACTTCCATAGGCACCTGATAAGTCGCACCACCTACCCGTCGGGGTTTTACTTCTAATCGCGGCCTTACGTTATCTATCGCCTTATGAAAGACTTTAAGGACATCAGGTTCATTAAGCGTGGTCTTAACTTTTTCAAAAGCACTGTAGACTATCTTTTCGGCAATCGCTTTTTTGCCTTTAAGCATTACCATATTGATAAATCTACCTACAACCTTGGAATTAAACTTCGGGTCTGCTAAAACTTCTTTTCTGAATATATGTCTTCGTCTCATTTAGCCGTTTCCTTTTGTCTCTTTGCTCCGTATTTGGAACGGGATTTCTTGCGCTGATTAACCCCGGCAGCGTCCAGTGTTCCTCTTACTATATGATATTTTACTCCGGGTAAATCTTTTACCCGTCCACCCCTGACTAAAACTATGGAGTGTTCCTGGAGATTATGTCCTTCACCGGGAATATAAGCAGTTACTTCTATCCCGGTAGTTAACCTTACCCTGGCAATCTTGCGCAGAGCAGAGTTTGGTTTTTTAGGTGTCATCGTGCGCACCTGAATACATACGCCTCTCCTCTGCGGACAAGCCTTTAATGCCGGGGACTTTGTTTTCTTAACTTTAGCTATTCTCCCTAATCTTATTAGTTGCGTAATGGTTGGCATAGCCTTATTCCTTAATTATTTGCACATCGCGGTGTTCACGGAAACCCGTACCCGCAGGGATTAAATGACCCACGATAACATTTTCTTTTAATCCAAACAATTCATCTTGTTTTCCCGAAGCAGCTGCCTCCGTAAGCATACGCGTGGTCTCTTGGAAACTTGCCGCGGAGATAAAACTTTCCGTAGTCAAAGAGGCCTTAGTTATACCTAATAATAATGGCGTAGCCTGGGCAGGCCTTTGGCCTTTCTTGAGGACCCGTGAATTCTCCTTTTGGAATTTAGTTTTATCTACCTGCTGCATAGGTAAGAAATCTGTGTCACCAGGGTCTTCTATTTTTACCTTTTTCAACATCTGTCTGATAATCACTTCAATATGTTTATCATTTATGTGCACGCCTTGAAGCCGGTAAACCTCCTGCACCTCATTTACTAAATATTCCTGCAAAACCTTATCACCGCAGACCCTTAATATGTCTTGTAAAACCACAGGTCCGTCGGTCAACTGCTGTCCGGCAACAACTTTATCGCCCTTATAAACATTCGGATGTTTGCCGTGAGGAATAATATATTCTCTGAACATACCGGTGGGAGATTTTACGATGATTAAGCGCTGACCTTTCTTAGTCTGGCCAAATTCCACAAAACCATCTATTTCGCTGATAATCGCCGGGTCTTTAGGCCGCCGAGACTCAAATAATTCGGCAACCCGGGGAAGACCTCCGGTGATATCTCTGGTTTTTACTGACAGGCGCGGTATTTTACCTAAGAGATCCCCTGCCTCAACCGAGCAAGCATCTTTAACCAAGATATGCGCTCCCACAGGAATAGGATATATACCCATGACTTCTTTTTTCTCATCCAGAATTAAAATTTGCGGATGATAATCCTGTCTATGTTCAACTACCACATGTTCGGTTAATTTTGTTACCGGATTCAACTCTTCAATAACCGTAATGCCCTCTTTCAAATCTTCATATTTCACTGTACCCGAAACTTCCGTAAGAACACAAGCGGTGTAGGGATCCCAGCGGACAAATGAAATATTCTCATCCACAACTTCTCCGTCTTTAAAAGCAATAAATGCCCCCTGAGGGATAAGATAACGTTCCAGTTCTCTACCGTCTTTATCATTTATACTAAGAGATCCGTTTCTGTTTAAAACCACAAACTCTTTCTTTTTGGGAACAATCCTTAAATTGTGGTATTTAATCGTTCCACTGTTTCTGGCCTTTATAAATGACTGCTCAATAATCCTGGAAGCAGTTCCCCCGATATGAAATGTGCGCAGAGTCAGCTGCGTTCCTGGCTCACCTATACTCTGGGCAGCGATTACCCCAACTGCTTCGCCTTTCTCAACCAGTCTGCCTGTGGCAAGATTCTGGCCATAGCATTTAATACAAACCCCTCTTTCTGCCTCGCAGGTTAATACGCTGCGAATACGAATCTTTTCAATGGCTAATTTCTCAATCATCTCCGCTTTTTCTTCGCTTACTTCCTGCCCCTGTTCAACAATAACCTCATCGGTAATAATATCCACGATATTATCCAACACTACTCTACCCACAATCCTTTCGGATAGACTTACCACTATTTCATTACCTTCGGTAATTGCCTGGACGGTGATTCCGTTTAAGGTGCCGCAATCATCCTCGGTAACAATAATATCCTGGGCCACATCGACAAGCCGACGGGTTAAGTATCCGGCGTCAGCTGTCTTAAGTGCAGTATCAGCAAGTCCCTTTCTAGCTCCGTGGGCGGAGATAAAATATTCCAAAACCGTTAAACCTTCCTTAAAATTAGCCGTAATCGGGTTTTCAATAATCTCTCCTGAAGGTTTAGCCATAAGGCCGCGCATTCCGGAGAGCTGCCTTACCTGTAATCTGGAACCCCTTGCCCCGGAATCCGCCATTAAAAATATGGGGTTAAATGCTTCCATTTCCTTAAATAATGAATCCGCAACCTTATCCGTAGCATGCGTCCAAACATCGATAATTTTATTGTAACGTTCCAACTCGGTAATAGCGCCTTTACGGTACTGCTCTTCGATTCTGGCAACCTCTTCTCTTGCCTCTTTTAAAACTTCAGGCTTTGTCTTAGGGATTACCAGATCATCAATACCGATAGAAATCCCCCCACGCGTTGCCATTTCAAAACCTAATTTTTTCAGGGCATCTAACAGTTTAATGGTGCGGGTATGGCCAAATCGCTTATAACATTCTGAGACTATAATACCAATACTA
This sequence comes from Candidatus Omnitrophota bacterium, assembly GCA_020062065.1. Lineage (GTDB taxonomy): Bacteria > Omnitrophota > Gorgyraeia > Gygaellales > Profunditerraquicolaceae > JAGUWZ01. The sequence continues at coordinate 1,762 of JAGUWZ010000060.1, read as the reverse complement.
TTTTTGTTTAACTCTCTATTTACAAAACCGAAACCTTCGGGTAATTCCTGGTTAAAGATGACTCTGCCTACGGTGGTCGTGATAATCCGAGTTTCAGAAGCATATTTTTTCTCATCCGGATCATAACTATCTAATACCCTTACTTTAATTTTTGCATGCAAATCAACTACTTTATCCTCATAGGCAACCAGAACTTCTTCGGCATTAGAAAATAATTTGTTTTCGCCTTTTGACTTTGGTTTTTCTTTGGAGAGATAAGAAAGCCCTAAAACTATATCCTGGGTAGAGGTAAGAACCGGTCTTCCGTGGGCTGGAGAAAAGATATTATTTATAGAAAACATCAATATTCTTGATTCAATCTGGGCTTCCAAAGACAAAGGCACATGCACTGCCATCTGGTCGCCGTCAAAATCCGCATTAAAGCCGCTACAAACTAAAGGATGAATTTTTATGGCTTTGCCTTCGATTAAGACGGGTTGGAATGCCTGGATGCTCAAACGGTGCAAGGTGGGTGCGCGGTTTAAAAGAACAGGATGGTCTCTAATAACTTCATCTAAGATATCCCAAACCTCAATTTTTCCGTGGCCGACCATACGCCGTGCGCCTTTCATAGTATGCACAAATCCTTTTTCCTTAAGCTTCTTGATAATAAACGGCTCAAAAAGCTCCAGGGCCATCTGTTTGGGTAAGCCGCATTCGTGCAGTTTTAGTTCCGGACCGACTACGATTACAGAACGGCCGGAATAATCAACTCTTTTACCTAAAAGATTCTGCCGGAAACGCCCCTGTTTGCCCTTAAGCATATCTGAGAGAGATTTTAACGGCCGATTATTTGCGCCAACCACCGCCCTTCCGTGTCTGCTATTGTCTAAAAGCGCATCCACTGATTCCTGCAACATCCTCTTTTCGTTGCGAATAATAATCTCAGGAGCACTCAACTCAATAAGCTTCTTTAAACGGTTATTACGGTTTATAACCCTACGGTATAAATCATTGAGATCGGAAGTAGCAAATCTGCCTCCATCCAAGGCAACCAACGGCCTTAAGTCAGGAGGGATAACCGGCAAAACTTCTAAAATCATCCATTCAGGTTTATTGCCTGATTTTCGGAAATCTTCTACTATTTTTAAGGTCTTTAAAGTTTTACGGTTACCGAGTATTTCTTTTGATTTTTCCAAATCCCGACGCAACTTACGGCAGAAGCTGTCAAGATCCACTTCCTTTAAGAGGTGCAAAACTGCCTCAGCCCCGATTTTTGCCTTAAACTTTCCGCTGTATTTATTCATTGCCTCAAGGTATTTCTCTTCATTTAAAAGTTCTTTTTTCTTAAGAGGCGTGGAACCTGGGTCAATAACCAGATATTCTTCATAATAGATAACCTTTTCCAGGTCTCTGAGGGTCATATCCAGCAACGCCGAAATCCTGCTCGGTACGACTTTAAAAAACCAGATATGCGTAACCGGCGCTGCTAACTCAATATGTCCCATTCTTTCTCGTCTCACAGAGGAGCGGTCAACGGTTACCCCACAGCGGTCACAGGTAATTCCTTTAAATTTTATTCCTTTATATTTACCGCAGTTACATTCCCAGTCACGCACTGGCCCAAAAATCTTCTCGCAGAATAGACCATCTTTTTCCGGCTTTAATGTCCGGTAGTTAATAGTCTCTGCTCTTTTTACCTCTCCCTTGGACCAGGATTTTATAACCTGGGGAGAGGCTAATCTTATGGAAACACCATCAAATAGAATATTCTCAACCATTT
>JAGUWZ010000127.1 GCA_020062065.1 Candidatus Omnitrophota bacterium | reverse complement strand
CGATAAATTGCCCCCCAAAAATAAGATTATCAATAATAAAGGCATTGTATAAAGCAAAACTGCCTTGGTCAATTTAAATATGGCTAAAGCAAACCCTGAATATTCAATCAATACCCCACCCATAATCTCCTGGTCTGCCTCAGACATATCAAACGGCACAAATCCCAACTTTGCCTGCATACAAAATATAGCCGCTATAAAGGCCAATGCCACTGACCAGGAAGCAAGATTTGAACCAAAATTTATCTGGTGATTTAAAATCTGGCCGATCTTTATAGCACCCTGGGATTTGATAATAATAACAAGTACGGATAATATAAACGGCAATTCATAACCCAAAACTAACTTCATTTCCCTTGATGCGCCCAGAGAAGCCAAAGGATTCCTCGAGCTGGATGCGCCGACTATCATTGCTATTGCAGGAATTATAAGAAGGTATAAAACAACTATCAGGTCGCCGATAAAGCTCTCATGAGGATTAATTATGCTCTTCCCCAGAATTTGGGCTACCAAAACCGCACTTAAAAGCCCTGACCAGGGAGCCAATAAGAAAGTTGATTTTGTCCCTTCTGGAACAATGGTTTCTTTGCCTAACAATTTTATAATATCGATGAAATTCTGATACCAGGGCGGACCTACGCGCCACTGAATACGGGCAGTAACTTTTCTGTCTATCCAACCTGCAATCAATCCTACGCAGCCACTGAATAAAAAACCGGGGAATATTAAATAATCTAAAAATACTCTTGCCATATTAAACACCTTTTATCTTCAACGGTGCATCTTCCTTTAACCACTGAGGCGAATGCACTGCCAGATGCTCACCCACAAGATAGATATTCTTTTCTAAATCTTCTTCTATTTCTTTAATCTCTATTGCCTTTTCTGGACAGCTACTCACGCACACAGGGGTCCCTCCCGTTACAGCGATACAATAATCGCATTTTGAATCTAAATAAGGAATAAAATCAGGGAATATCGTCCCAAATGGACAAGCGATGAGACAAGACTTACAGCTTGTGCAGCGCATCTTGTAACGCTTTAATATACCATCGGCCTGCTTCTCTAAAGCCTCATGATAACAGGAAGTTACACAAGGCGCTTTCTCGCAATGCCGGCAGAACAAGACAAATGTTGCATATTCACGCAAGGAAGTAATGCCGTTATTCTGCGGATGATAGAAGTAATCGCAGGAAACAAGGCATTTTTTACATTTGTTACAAATGTCTAAATCAACGAATAAACGTCTCATTCCATCAATCCCAGATATCGTGTATGTCTTTTAGTTGCTCGTAGGCAAAGACCGGGCCGTCCTTACAGCTATAGAACCTGCCTATGCGGCAATGGCCGCATTTCCCTACGCCGCAAGACATATTCTTTTCCATAGATAGATATATATCCTGCGGTTTAAACCCCAGGTCTAATAATTTCAAGGTCACGAATTTCATCATTATCGGCGGCCCGCAGACCACCGAGACGGATTTCTCTAAATCCACTGGCAAATCCTTTAATATCGTAGTAACTAAACCTACATTGCCTTTCCAGGTAGAATCGCCGACATCAACAGTGGTAACCACATCTACTTTATTTTTCTTTGACCACTCGCTGATAGATTCTTTATATATAATGTCACTGGGCGTGCGCGCCCCATAACGTAACACCACCTTATTATATTTATTGATTTCGGCGAATAAAGTAAATAATAGAGAGCGCAAAGGAGCCAAACCCACACCGCCACCTACGATTAAAACATCTTTACCTGCAAATTTATCTAAAGGATATCCTTTGCCGTAAGGCCCGCGGATACCTAAAGATGTATTTTTAGAAATATTATGCAACAAGGCAGTAACTCTACCCACATTCATTATTGTCAGGTCTATCTTGTCTTTTATATTCGGGTCCGAAGAAGGAGTAAAAGGCGCTTCTCCTCTTGCTGGTAAAGTCAACTCAATAAATTGACCTGTCTTAAACTCAAAATCCTCTTTGGGCCGAAGAATAAAGGTTTTTATCGTAGGAGACTCAACGATAATATCTTCAATTGTCGCTTCTATAGGTCTGTAGATATTTTTCATTTTTAATGAACCAATAAACTCAGATTCACTTCCTTCCGTAAGTTTTGGCTTCATTTAATTTCTTAGCTAAATCCTTTAATACTTCCCTAACATCAATCTTTCCCGGACAAACCTCAATACACCTTCCGCAACCGCAACAGGCAGGTAGCCCTAGATTATCTACAAAAAAATCAAACTTCTTCAGGAATCTATTTCTTAATCTCTGCGTCCTGGTCTTTAAGGGATTGGCTCCGCCGGCAACCCTGGCAAAATTCGCATACTGGCAGGAATCCCAGACCCGAAGCCTTTGATTAAGATTCCCCTCTTTTTTACTTAGCTCCTGCGCATAGAGGGTGGGTTTATCTGCTAAAAGAAAACAGTGACAGGTTTCGCAGATTAGATTACATCCACCACATTCTACACAAGCTAACATGAATTGCTGCCAGGCATCTAAGTTGTAGCCTTCTCTGACCAAACTTTGCACGGTATCCTTAGAAACCAGATTTTGCGGTGATAGATGTCTTTTTAACCGTTCAATTAGATTCTCTCTTTTTGCTTTTCGTGCCGAGATTTGAGTCTCTTTTGCCTGAACAAAAAATTCTTTATATTGCTGGATGAATTCCTCGCCTTTTTTTGAACCCACCTCTACAAGATAGCCGCCGGTTAAAGGTGAAAGATTAAGGTCAAAACCCCAGCTCAGATGTGGCAGAATCTCCCAGGCAAGACAGTGGCAAACTTCTTTGAAATCCGTACAATCACCGGAAATCAAAATCGTATTTTCTCTTCTCAATTGATACAAAGTATCCACCCCCACACCTTCCAGGAAGACAAAGTCCTGCACCTTTTGTCCTGCGATATCACAGCTTTTGACGCCAAATACAATAGTCTTATCCATCACATCAGCTATGTTCTTCTCGGGGATAAAATAATCTATTAATTTTTCATAAGGATAAGTGAAGAAGGCTTTGAGTGGCTCAACTACGCGGTAGGCGTTGTATACGAGGGGCTCGCCTTCAGGTAGATTCTGATAAGCATATTCTATCTCTTTAGCCGTGGGGTCTTTTACCACTGGCGAAAATACCTTGTAACTCTTTTTTAGTTTATTAAAAAAAATATTTAACTGTGTGGATTCAATATAATATATATCCATTCTTTTAGCCAATTTAAGAACTACCTTTTTGAACGCAGATACACGCAGATACACGCAGAT
>JAGUWZ010000048.1 GCA_020062065.1 Candidatus Omnitrophota bacterium | reverse complement strand
GTTATGATTATTCAAGGGTCAATGGTTATTATCAACCGCGTAGGTTGACTTAGGATTATATTAACGAGCTTTTCTTGCTCCGAGCATCAATACCGGCAAAGCGATGATAAATAAAATAACACTGATTAACTGAGAAACCGTAAACGCCCCAAATACAAAATTGGTATCGTAATAACGAAAGCCTTCAATAATGAATCGGAAAAAAGAATATAACAGGATAAGCATCCAGAATGAAAAACCTGCAAAGTGTTTATGCTTCTCAAAGCATAAAAGCAGAAAGAATATCAAAAGATAGGCAACTGACTCATAAAGCTGTGTGGGTATAACTGGCAGAGAACAAGCTGCTTGAGGAGACACTAAACCGCCTAATACCTGCTGCGTAAAGGCAGGGGGATTATCTTTTGCAGGGAAGCAAATCCCGTAGGCAAAAGAAATCTTTCCATAACAACATCCGTTTAAAAAACAGCCCATCCTGCCAATAGCAATACCCAAAGCAATCGGCGCAGATAAAATATCCGTCGTTTTCCAAACAGGCAATCTATTCTTTCTTAAAACCCAGACCACGGCAAAAAAAGCGCAAATTAATCCACCGTAAAAAACCAAACCGCCTTCCCAGAGCTTGAAAATATCCAGAAGACGTTCTTTATAATAATCCCGGTTTAAAGCCACAAACATTATCCTGGCACCTAAAATTGAAGAAAGCAAAATATACAGGCTTAAATCAATTATCTTTGTGCTCTCTATCCCTGCACGTTGCGCCCTCTTGGTGGCTAGATATGTTGCGGCCATAAACGCCAGCGCCAGCATTGCGCCATAAGAGTAGAGAGTAATCGGACCTATTTGTAGCAGATATCGCTGCATGTTTAGTTATATTGAGCTTTGCATAACCAAAGGAACAAAGTTTCAGCCAAACACACCCGGTATTAATAGATCACAATAAACACATTTCCCTTGCTTTATATTATTCTTTAAAACGCTAAAACCTTCTCTTTTGATTAATAATTTTTTACAGTTATGGCAATAAGTATCATTACCCCAGCCGTAGACATTACCCACATATACGTAGCTCAATCCTGCTTGATTGCCTAAATCCTGCGCTATCTTAAGAGTTCGTTCAGGGGTGGGCTGCTGGTCCGTAAATTTGTAATTAGGATAAAAACGGGAAATATGCCAGGGGATATTTTTATCCACGCCGGCAATATATCGGGCAATATCATTAAGTTCTTCTTGAGAATCATTTGCCCCAGGCACGACCAGAGTAGTAATTTCCACCCAAATATCTAACTTACGCATTAACTCAATTGATTCTAATACCGGCTTAAGGCTTCCACTGCAGATTTTGCGGTAAGATTCCTCCCGGAAAAATTTTAAATCTACGTTCGCTGCATCAAGATAAGGCTTAATCATTTGCAGGGCTTGCGCAGTCATGTATCCATTGGTCACAAAATTATTAGACAGCCCTTTTTCTTTTGCCAGTCTGGCGCAATCCAGGGCATACTCAAAAAATATAGTGGGTTCAGTATAAGTATAGGAGATACTTTTGCATTTATTCTTTAGCGCGGTGTCCACTACTTCCTGAGATGAAAATTCTCTAGCATAAGAATCAAAGCCGTTTCTTATGTTACTCTGGGATATTTCCCAGTTCTGGCAGAAGCTGCAGTGAAAATTGCAGCCAATGGTGGCGATAGAGAAACTGGTTGAGCCAGGCAAGAAATGATAGATCGGTTTCTTTTCAATAGGATCGACATTAGCCGCAATCACCTGTCCATAAACATGGGTGTAGAGTGTAGTGTCAATATTCTGTCTTCCCCCGCAGAACCCAAATTTGCTATCGGCAATCTTGCACTGATGAGCGCAGAGATAGCAGCGCACCATTTTGTCATCCAACTTTTCGTATAGCAATGCTTCTTTTCTCATCTTGATCTTGAGACGTTTTCCAGCGTAATCGAGAAAGTGTCCCCCGGTCATACTGGAAAGTGTCCCCCCTAACCTGAAATTAAGGTAAGGGCTTTCACCATTAATGTATAATCCCAAAATTAAGTATGGTGCCCACTACTAAACCCGTAACAATCATTATTGCGCTTGATTTTATTAAATCCTTAAATCCTAATTCCTTAAATAAAACTACAAAGGTGGCGATGCAAGGAAATGATATGGCCAAGAGCGTGGCAGCAATAAAAATCTGTTTTGCGCTTAATGCCAAAGGGATGAGCATACCCACAGCTACATCTTTTCTGATAAAACCTATCAATAAAGCAGTGATCGTTTCTTTAGGCAAACCAAAGAGTCCTGTAATTATGGGCGCAAATACGCCGCTGACAAAATCAAATAACCTAAAGAATAAAAGGATATTTATGAGCAATACGCCTAATAATACAACTGGAACTGCTTCAATTAAAAATCCTTTTATGCGCAGAAGAAGTTTCTGTCCTAAAATGGATAAAGGCGGAAGTCTATACGACGGTATCTCCACTAAAAGCTCCGGGCTATAACCTTTTAAGCTGCGGTTCAAAATAATCCCTAATATTATCCATATGGAAAATAACACCAGATAAACTCCGCCTACATAAAATCCGCCGAAGCTGCCTAAAAGACCGAAGATCATTGCCTGTAAAGGCATGCAGGGCACACCTATAGAGATAAGGGTAGAGGCAATAAAGCGTTCCCGCTTAGATTCTAATATGCGCGTGGTTAGAATTCCCGGGACATTGCAGCCAAAACCCAAAAGTATAGAAATAATTGCATAACCGTGCAGTCCCAAGCGATGTAATATATTATCTAACAATATCGCCAGGCGCGGTAGGTAGCCGGTGTCTTCTAAAATACTCAAGACAAAATAAAATGATACCAGATACGGTAAAACCATGCCAAACTCGATATAAGGCGCGGTAGTCAGTAAGCCTAAGGACTGCTTAAAATCAATCTTTCCGTTAATTAAATCTCCGATAAATAAATGATATAGAAAATGGTATAAAGAATCCTTCTCTCCTAAAGAAGAACTTATTTTCTCTAAAAGCGGTTTATAAAGATTAAAAAATATCGGGTCAGTTATCCTATTGATGATGAACTCTCCCACAAAGCGTACTATTTTAAAGGAAGCATAAATGATACCCATGGCCATAATCAAACCGGGAAACGGCCTTACGGAAGCATCCTCTAACGCCTCTCTTAAGGTATGATGACGATGTTCTAAATGCTGCACCTGTTCAATGATCCTGCCAATCTCCTGCCATCGCTCTCGATGACCAAGCTTATTTCTGGTGATTAATTTTACTTCTTTTCCCGTGAAGCTGGATCCCGCTAGATAAAAGCTTGTTGAGCAAGATAATCTCTGGATCAGCAATTTTATGCCCACGCCTGTTACGGCACACGTGGAGATCACGGGAACATCTAAGAATTTTTCCAGTTCCGCTGCGTTAATAGTAATACCCCGATGCTTAGTATCATCACACATATTTAAACAAACCAGCGTTTGATAACCTTCTTCAATTAGCTGTAGCGTCAAATAAAGATTCCTCTCTAAGTTAGTGGCATCCACGATATTTATGACTATAATCTCATCTTTCTGATACTCTTTTAATAATGATACCGCTACCTCTTCGGCTTTGGAACTCGGCTCTAATGAATATGTTCCCGGTAAATCCACCACCTCAATTTTTTCTTTGCCAATTTCAAGATAGCCTTTGGTTATCTCAATGGTGGTACCTGGATAATTAGAAGCGATTACCTGAACACCGGTTAGGCGGCAAAATACCACGCTCTTACCTACATTGGGATTGCCTACTAAACAAATTCTCTTTATCATTCTATTATTTCTACGATAATCCTGCTGGCCATACCGTGTCCTAAAGCTAAAACAGTCCTGCCTACTTTTATGGTTATCGGGCCCTTAAAGACAAAGTGGCTAAGTTTGGTAATTTTTCTGCCTGGATAAATTCCCATACTCATTATTTTATTGACAAAATTGCTGCCATCCACAAATTCTACCACCTTGCCTTTTTGTTTTTCTTTCATCTGGACGAGGGATATTTTTTTCATATGGTGTTTTAAAAGGTTGCTGCAAAAATTATCAAAAACCACAGTGCTAACCTTAGAGAGCGCTGTCTATTTTTTGATTTTTTCGTCGCTCTCTTTAAGTTGGTAAATGACGGGTCTTTAATGGCCGTGAGTAATTCTTGCTAATAAAACAAATAAAATCCCGCATAAGAAGGCGAACATCGAGGATATGCCTTTTCTTGAATCTTGCTGTTTATGCAATTCCGGCACAAGGTCACAGGCAGCGATATAAATAAATCCTCCGGCGGTAAAAGACAAAAGAAACAAAGAAAAGTTTTGAATATTTGCGGAGATAAAATAACCCAGCATTGCTCCTATGACGCAGCTAAGGGCGGTAACAAAATTATAATATAGCGCCTTAAATTTGCTAAAACCTCCGTAGACCAAAACGCCGAAATCGCCTATCTCTTGAGGAATTTCATGCAGTATAATCACCAGGGATGTAATTATCCCGAAACGAATACTCACCAGGAAACTCGCAGCGATAATTAATCCGTCACTAAAATTATGGATGCTATCACCGATAAGGTTAAGATAGCTAAAGGCATGGACACTACAGAGGCCTTCGTGGCAGTGGCGCCAGTGCAGGTATCTTTCCAGGATAAAGAAAGAGACAAAACCTAAAATAAGATAGATAAAAACAACCTGACTCTCTGCCTGTTCTAACGCCTCTGGTAAAAGATGTAAAAATGCTCCGCCGAGTAGCCCTCCTGCAGAGAAACCGATAAAATAAAATAAAACTCTTTGCAGCAGGTTCTTTTTTATAAAAAAAGTAAATACGCCTATAAGCGAGATGAGGCTGACCAAGAATGTACTTGCCAGAATCCAGATTAAAACCATAGAAAAATAAGGCAGTTATTGCCAAACCTTACTCAAGTAAAAACTTATATTT
>JAGUWZ010000019.1 GCA_020062065.1 Candidatus Omnitrophota bacterium | reverse complement strand
GCTAATATATCCATATCTACCTCTATTCCTAAGAATTAACTCAAACGTGTCTGATGTTTTACATCCATTTCCAAAACCAGCTTTTTTCTTTACTATTCTAACCAGTGTTTTCTTTATTTCGATACCGACGCTATTCCTGCCTAACTGTCGAGCTATCTTCATAGTTGTGCCGCTTCCCATGAATGGGTCTAAAACTGTTTCTCCTTTATAGGAAAATAATTTTATTGCTCGGTATGCAAGTTCTTCTGGAAAAGCTGCAATATCTTTTTCAAGCACTGAACCTGGCATTACATTGTTCATTTCCCATAATGTCATATACCATTTTTTAGCCTTGAACTCTTCAACATCTATTTGAGATTGGTTTTTCATTTCTTTTTGGATCGATTGATAGTTAAATCTACCTTTCTGAAATATGATTATGCTCTCCAGAAGATTATCGGGATAAAAATACATCGGGTACGGATTCTGCAAGATAACTCCGCTTCGTCTACTTATTCTCAAATATCCATCTGGTTTTTTCCAAATTATCCTATCTCTATATCTAAATCCCGCATCCAGAAAAATTCTTGTAGCATCGGCTGTTATTGGGAATTTTTCTCCATCTATAAGCATATCATCAATATTGAGTACGAATATTCTCCCCTTTTGCATCACTCGATACAACTCTTTTGCAACATTCCTCAATACCCCCAAGTATTGTTCGTAAGACTTAAATAATCCCTTATAATCAAAAGGAGAATTAAAATACGGCGGAGAGGTAACTACCAAATGCACACTTTCATCTTTTAATTCGCGCATACTCATACAATTTCCTATGATTAATTTATGGTGAGTTTTTGTCATAAACTTATTTGTCAACATTCCCCTCTAAATCTGGCGGTTTACGAACGTCTGGAAATTTTTGCTACCAATGCTCCTGGCATTTTCGAACGAATGAAGGTTTTAGCCATAATTTTGCGGAGGGATTTGGGAGCGTGCATTAGAAATTTTTTGGCAATTGTGTGCAAGGGATTACGCCGAACGAAAGGTCTCATTCACAGACGCACACTGCCCGAAAGTGGGGCGTAAACCGCAGCACACGGCAAAAAATTTCAAGCACCACGAGCAAAGCCCGCAGCAAAAACGACTCAAGTAGAAAAAATCAACAGATTCATTAAATATATGTTATATCCTCATCCGCCAAGTTGTGCCTTCTTTGGTGTCTTCGAGAATAATACCTTTTTCTTCTAATTCTTTTCTGATATCATCAGCAAGTTTAAAATTCTTTTCTTTACGAGCTATTTCTCTTTTGGCAATCAGTCCTTTAATCTCTTCAGTAAAAGATATTATAGACATTTTCATAAGGGATATTCCTAACACAGCTGATAATTCTTCCAACAGCCATTCCGTGTTTTTTATAAATACAAAATCATTAATATTTTTATTTGCCAGTTTAACTAAATTAAAAATTGATGCGAGGGCCCGCGGAGTATTAAAATCATCATCCATAGCCCGTATAAAATCTTTCTTAATCTCTTCTATCTCTATAATATTCCTTTGAACACAATTTTGCCCATAAAATTTACCATCACGAACTTTAAGTAAAAAAATATTAATCCGTTCCAGGGATTCCCTGGCTTCTTCGATTTTTTTGTCGTTATAATCTATAGGCTGCGAATAATGTGCTGACAAGAAGAATAACTTTAAAATATCGGCATCTTTATATTTATTCATAAAATCCTTTATGGTCACAAAATTACCCAGCGACTTAGCCATCTTTTGTCCATTAATCGTAAGCAGGCCGTGATGTAGCCAGTATTTGGCAAAAGTTTTTCCTCTCAGCGCCTCACTCTGGGCAATTTCGTTTTCATGATGGGGGAAAATCAAATCCCTTCCGCCTGCGTGAATATCCAGCGTATCTGTCTTTAAATATTTGCTGCTCATTACGGAACATTCGATATGCCAGCCGGGACGACCTTCTCCGTAAGGACCGCCGGGCCAACTTGGCTCGCCAGGTTTAGATTTTTTCCAGAGCGCAAAATCCAGGGGGTCAGCTTTTGTTTCATCCGTCTCTTTACGCACGCCGCTTAACATCTGTTCGATACTTTGACCGGATAATTTTCCGTAGTCTTTGAATTTGCGCACGCTAAAATACACGCCTGTCTCTGTAACATAAGCGAAATTTCTGTCAATCAACATCTGGATGTGTTTGACCATCTCATCTATATTCTCGGTTGCGCGAGGCTCGCTATCCGCCTTAGGAATGTTTAAGGCTGTTATATCTTCATAATAGCTGTCAATATATTTCTTAACCAGCTCCTTCCAATCTCTCTTAAGTTCATTAGCGCGGTTAATAATTTTATCGTCTATATCAGTGATATTACGCACAAATCTGACCTTAAAGCCGCGATATTCCAGATATCTTCTTATTACCTCAAATATATAGAGGCTTCTGGCGTGACCTATATGGCAATCATCATAGACGGTTACGCCGCAGGAATAAAAGTTTACTTTAGGGGGATTTAAAGGAATAAATTCTTCCTTTTTGTGGCTAAGAGAATTGTATATGAAAATAGACATGAACTATTTATTTTTCCAGTTTCTCAATTCTTTTCTCAAGTTCTTCTATAGACTGCATCAGCGGATCGAGTATGTGAATATGATCAAGGCTGACGTCGATTTTCTTTCCCTCTTGCTT
>JAGUWZ010000076.1 GCA_020062065.1 Candidatus Omnitrophota bacterium | reverse complement strand
TTCAGACCGCTTCTAACAACTTTACAAATAAGGTTGAACGTTAAATGTAAAATCCTGTTGACTCATTAGTAAATGTTACCCGAAAGAAGCTTATCTAAAGGTATCGTGACAAAAGGTTTTTTACGGTAGCAGATCTTGAAAATAGTTTTAAGAGGGTATATTGTCGGGTAACATGAATTATGAGTCAACGATACCTTAAGAATTTATTTTGGGTAACATTTAATATGAGTCAATTCGTTGTGACTTTTTACGTTGCCGATGGTATTTTTTGTTGTTATAATATATATTTTTAGGAGACAAAAAAAACTATGTTTTTAGACTCTATTAAGATCACGGTTTTAGGCGTTGTTCCTGGCTTTATTCTGGGCGCCATCGGTTATTTTCTCATTAAACGCAGTCTTCTGGGAGAAGAGGGCTTAAACGCTTTAAGCCGGCTGATTATTGAGATTACCTTACCGCTTTTAATATTTTGTCGTTTAATTAAAGATTTCAACTTTTCTCTCTATGTCAATTGGTGGATTTTTCCTTTAATCAGCATTGCCATAACTCTTCTTGGTCTAATCGTTGGAAGACTCTTTACAGGTTTTTTAAAGGGGACGGAGAACAGATTACAGTTTTTAAGTTTAGCTGCTTTTCAGAACTCCGGTTATCTTCCATTGGTTTTAGTAGTTTCTTTGCTGCCGCCTGTTAAAGCGGATGTAATGTTGATTTATCTTTTCCTTTTTCTTTTAGGCTTTAACCTTTTGTTTTTTCCCTTGGGAGGGTATCTGTTGACTTTCAGCAGGTCCAAAAAATTCGAATGGCGGAGTTTGTTGAACCCGCCGGTAATCGCCACTCTTCTGGGATTGCTCGTTGTGTTATTGGGGTTAAATAAGTTTATCCCTGCTGTAATAGTTAAGCCTTTAGAGATGGCCGGCGCCTGCACGTTACCATTGACAACTTTTGTGGTAGGAGGCAATATTGCCGCTATTCGTCTGTCAAAATTAGACAAAAAAGCAATAACTATGATGATTTTAGCTAAACTAATTATCTTGCCGACATTGGGCCTCTGGGTGATTTTTCAATTAGCGCTACCTGAACTGCTGGGACTTTTAATAGTAATGGAGCTGGCTATGCCGCCAGCGACAAATTTATCAGTGCTCATTAGCCATTATAAAAAAGAGGATCGGCTGATCAGTCAGGGTGTTTTCTTTGGCCACATACTAAGTCTTCTGACTATACCGCTATTTTTAAGTTTATATTTTATGATAAGTATGATAAAATGAGTACGATTATAGCGACCAATAAAAAAGCGTTTCGGGATTATCAGATTTTTGAATCAGTCGAGGCCGGCATAGAATTAAAAGGAAGCGAAGTTAAGTCATTCCGTAGCCGTAAAGCTGATTTTGCGGATAGTTTTGCTCGGGTTGAAAACGGCCAGGTCATTTTATACAACATGCATATAAGCCCGTATGCCGAAGCAAGTTATCTCAATGTAGCCGAAAAAAGGCCGCGCAGGCTGCTCTTGCATAAAAAAGAGATAGACAAGCTTGCAATACGCGTTAATCAATCTGGTTTTACTTTAATTCCTCTGAAGGCATTCTTTAATGAGCGAGGATACGCAAAAATCACTCTTGCGCTGTGCAAAGGCAAAAGGCTTTATGATAAGCGGGATGATATCAAAAAGCGGGAAACCGAACTGAAGATCAAGCGAATAACAAGAAACAGGGGATAATAATGATAACGTCAGATTCTTTTTCAAGAAAATTTCGGATGTTTTTTAAACTTCATTGGATTAAGTTTGTGGTTGCATTAATAATCAGTGTTATACTTACGTCGGTATTTATTTTCATGACCGTTGGTCTTAGGGAATATCAGACGATGGATATCGTCAGCAAACAGCGTACTGCTGCCTCTTTTCCTTTTATGTTCTATATCTATATTTTGAACGCAATCTTTTTTGCTGCCACTCTTTCGCTCATGTCTCTTATTACTCAGGGCGGAATGATCAGTTCTTTGACCAGGACCGTAAAAGACGCTGTAAAAGGAGACCAAATAGGTGTGCGCTGGTCAGATGTCATTGGTATGGATGAGGTAAAAAAAGAGGCGATGGAAGTAGTGCAATTGATCCGCGACCGCGTTGCGCTTGAGAAAAAGGGCGCTCAGATCTTCAGAGGAGTCTTGCTTCTTGGGCCTCCTGGCTGCGGTAAGACGTATCTTGTAAAGGCATTAGCTACCGAGACAAACCTCCCGTTTTTGTCTATGTCAGGCTCGGAGTTTACCGAGATATTTGTGGGAGTCGGAGCTGCAAGGATACGTAAATTATTCAAGCGCGCCCGCCAGCTTTCAGACTTGCACGGAGGTTGTATTATTTTTATAGATGAGATAGATGCGCTTGGACTAATGCGAACCCGGGATTTAGGCGGAGGCGGTCAGACTGAAAGAAATACCACTTTAAATCAGCTGCTTGTAGAAATGGACGGATTGCGCGGCAGGGACGATAATATCGTTGTCTTTGGCGCAACAAATATGACCGAAGGAGTTCTGGATGTTGCTTTTTTAAGGCCAGGCAGGTTTGACAGAAAAATATATATTCATCTTCCGGATATCGAAGACCGCAAGAAGATTTTAGAGTTTTATTTGTCAAAGGTTTCCTATGATCAACAAACAGCTAATTTAGAGAGGCTGGCGCGTATCGCGGTAGGATTTTCTCCTGCTGAGATCGCAAATCTAGTCAGAGAGGCGATTATTATAAGCCAGAGAAATAAAAAACCCTCTCTTACCATAGAGGATATTAATGCTGCCAGAGACAGGGTTCTTCTTGGTCTTAAACGAAAATTCCGTATGGGAATTGACGAGAAGACGCGTGCTGCATTTTACGAAGCAGGAAGAATCTTGGTAACATATCTTTATATCCCTACCAAAGACGTTTTTAAGGCTTCCATACTTCCTCACGGCAGAAGTTCGATCTCTGTTTTCATGACTTCAGAAATGGAGGATATCTTAAGCCGGGACAAAAATACGCTGATCTCCGAAATAAAGGTTTCGTTGTCAGGATACTGCGCCGAGAAGATAAAATTCGGTAATACTTCTGATACTGCTGCGAGTCACTTAGAGTATGCCAACGAGATCGCGCATAATATGGCCTGGCGCTGGGGTATGGGGAAATCAGGACATATAGGAAATTTCGATACTGGAAGGACGTCGTTGATAATTGAGCAGGATTTAAATAAGGATGTTGAAGAAGTGATGGATTCCTGTTTAAGGGAAGTGAATAATTTACTCCGGCAGGATTGGGCAATCGTTGAGAACTTAGTCAAGGTTTTGCTAGAGAATGATGAACTTGATTACGACCAGATAGATGCTATTTTTAAACAATTCGGAAAACATCGTCCTGATAAATCTGAGATGAAGTCCGAAGATAAGCCCCTAATTGATACCGGGATAGGCTGGGCTGATGTTATCGGAATGGAGGAGACTAAGCAAGAGGCTAAAGAGGTTGTTGAGCTGATAAAAGACCGGGCGCGCCTACAGAAAGTAGGAGGCAAGATCATCAAAGGTCTCTTAATGTTCGGACCTCCTGGCTGCGGCAAGACATATCTGGCCGGGGCAATGGCACAAGAATTTAAGCTTCCGTTTCTATATAAATCCGGCTCTGAGTTTGTGGAGATGTATGTAGGCGTTGGAGCTATGCGTGTGCGCAGGATGTTTATGGAAGCAAAAGAACTCGCAGATGTGCACGGAGGCTGCATCTTTTTTATAGACGAAATAGATGCCCTCGGAGCAAAACGCGGTATGGATATGGGTTCCGGGGGGCAGAGCGAATACAATCAGACTCTGAACCAGTTGTTGGTTGAAATGGATGGCTTAAGATCAAAAGACAAGGATTACAATATTGTTGTAATCGGCGCAACCAACATGAAAGAAGGTTTCTTTGATGCTGCATTGTTACGACCAGGCAGGTTTGACCGAAAAATATATGTTTATCTGCCGAACCTTGAAGACCGGCAGAAATTATTTGAATATTATCTTTCAAAGGTCTCTTACGATAAAAATTCCATTGATTTGGGCAAGCTTGCAAGGATCAGCGTAGGCAATTCTCCCGCTGATATCGCTAATATCATACACGAAGCTGCTATTCTTGCGGTAAGAAACAAAAAAGATCTCTTAACCTTGCAGGAAATAAGTGAAGCAATGGAACGCATACAGCTTGGCCTCCGCCAGCGGATCAATCTTTCTCAAAAGGAAAAAGAAGTGACCGCATATCATGAAGCAGGTCATGCCATAATCACTTATCTGCTTGAAGAAAAACGGGATGTCTTTAAAGTCAGCATTATCCCGCGTAAATCTACTGCGGGCGTCAGCTGGTCGCATGAAACAGAAGAGACTCTGTCGTTTGACCAAAAAGAGGCGTTGGCCCGCATAAAATGCAGTCTCGGCGGATATGTGGCTGAAAAAATAAAATATGGATATTCCGGAGCCGGGGTTTCTCAGGATTTTGCAAATATCATGAGGATAGCGCATTCCATGGTCTACGAATGGGGAATGGGAGAAAGCGGATTCTTAGGTAATTTCAACTCCATTGATAGAGTTTCCGGGGATATTCGGACGAAACTTGACAGCGACGTGCAAAAAATTATCCGTTCTGCCATGTCTGAAGTCGAGCAGATATTGACGAGAGAACAGCAACTCTTAGATACATTTGCCGCTGAGCTTTTAAAGATGCAGGAACTGGATTACGACCAGATGGAAGCGATTTTTAAATCATTTGGGAAAGCGCGGCTAGCAAGAATTAATAGGTTTTGCGGAGAAAATTTTGAACAGGGTAAATATAATCTTCGGTGGATTCTTGGTATGTCTGGTATGTGCGCTGGTATTATTTTTTTGGATAAGGCATAAAGAAACAGCGTCGCTAAATATCACCAGAGATAATTTCGAGACTGAGTTTGTTAAAATCTGTAGGACAAAATATCAGGCGCATCTCGTTCCCAGAAGAACAGACGAGACAATGTGGTTTTACCTTGCTTTTACCGGCAAAAGGATTGGTTTAGCTAAAACAAAAGAATTGGAGAACAGGGTTTTAGAAGTGGATTATTATATACTATCGCAAAATCCTTTTGAGCCAAGACCTGCCGGAGAAAGATTGACATTTGCTGCGTGTGAGATAAGTTATCTCACTCAAAAAATCTTAGGTGAGGCTAGGAATCTACAATTGCGCAGCATACTGCCGTTTAAGTTTATAGTGCTTGTGGTCACCAATGTAAGTTTAAAAACACCTACCGAAGATGAATTTTATGTTATGTATTGGCCGGATATACAAAAGTATCCTGTGGGGTTGGAATTTACCGGTGAGGCGCTTAATCGTCTGACCGTCTATAAAGAAACAGCCACAAATGCCTATCATGATTTTGAAGGCGCGCATATCGATTATCATGATCTGACAATGAAGGAATTCGTCTTAAAACAGATCGAATGGAGGGTATATCATAAATTCGTCGAAGGATATAACAGAGTTCCTTTTGACATGACAGCTGAAGAGAAAAGAGAAAAGCTTGTCGAAATCGTAAAGAGCGTGATAGAAAGCTATGACTATAAAGATTTTGACAAATTTACATTTGTCGACCTTTCAGAAAACAATAGGGCAATAGATGTTTCTCTTTCAGATTTGAAACGCTTCAGACGTTTCGAAAAAGTCCGGCTTCCGGCTTTTTAATTCGTTCATTGACTAAAACGGGGGTGAACAGGTCTCGACTTGAGTTTGATCGGTAAGAAGAGCATGTAGAGGTTGCAGGGAGGCCTCTTTAAACACCTTGCAAAAACTAAACGCAGAAGACGCAAGTCTGATTGAAGCTGCGGAGAGAATAGCAAATTCTGGGTCTGGTGCTCTTGAGGCAACGAATTTATTCGTTACTTCAGGCCAGACCACTGGATCTGCAGTTCTTTCTGCAACTCCAGCGTTACAGCCCGCTCAATAAGCGGACGCTCTAATTTACTCTGCCTGGGGGTAGATTAGGGTTCGGTTACAGGCTGGCTTTTTCCGGTTCGCCTTTAACCGGAAGAGGCGAGAACCTAGAGAGGCTGGCGGGCTAAAATCCTGTTTATCGGAGTTTAGCTTGCGAGACGAAAAAAGATAGACTAAACATGTAGCGCTTCTTATACGTAAACTTGAGGACGGCGGTTCGATTCACAAAGAGTCGCACTAAGAGAAAAGTCTTAGTGAAAAACCCAGCTTACATCAGGGAAGCCCATAACGTAAAGGCGTGGGTAATCCTGAGGGGTGTAAGCCCTGCAGAGACTGCTTCTATAAAGAAGCGATAGGAGGTGATAGCGTTGGATGAAGTTGAACCAACGGTAAAATTATGCCTCTTATAATACGCTGGGCCCCTGACATAACGTCGGGGTGAAGAGATAGTCCACGCTGCCTGGAAACAGGCAGGATGCGTGTCCGCCCACCTCCACCAAACTTTTCATTACGGATATTAGGCATTAATAGAAGCGCCCTTGTTTTTAATAAGGAGGAGATTATGGAAGTCAAGTCAATATTACTTTGTGATTCTGCTACTCCACATCCAGATGGGACGTTTTCTTTACTTAGGGGTGGTATTGATAATTGGAACGCACAGGCATTTCCTACGCAGATAAGATTTAGTTTTGTGGTTATTTTAGAATTGTTATCTACAGAAGTAGGCAGGACACACACAGCAGAGTTAGATATAATTGATGCGGATGGTAACAGGTTATTGCCTCAAGCAAAAATTCCCTTTTCAATACCCATTAGAGTTAATGTAACTCGGTATAAGTGGAATTTAGTAGGCGGCAATATGGTTATTCCTATAGCAAAAACTGGGAAATATAGTTTACAGATTGGTGTAGATGGACATAATTTGTCTTCTCTGGAATTTCAAGTGGTTCAGGCTGCCCAACAGATTCAATAGTCAATAGGAGGGAACTACAAAGAATTGTAAAACTAAGAGGAAACTCTTTGAACGCAGATACACGCAGATTACACGCGGATAT
>JAGUWZ010000023.1 GCA_020062065.1 Candidatus Omnitrophota bacterium | reverse complement strand
GTGTTTTTAACCATTTTTATCTCTGCGGTTTTTATTAATAATGTTATCCTTTCAAGATTTTTAGGCTTGTGCTCTTTTATCGCCATTTCCAAACAAACTAAACCCGCATTAGCGATGAGCCTTTCGGTTATGTTTGTGACCACCATGTCTTCTATTATTACCTGGCTTATCTATCGCTTTCTGCTCATCCCGCTTAATATGACTTATCTGCGCACAATTTCTTTTATCTTAGTTATCGCCACATTTGTGCAATTTGTGGAAATGGTAATTAGAAAAATCGCGCCGCCGATGTATCGCCTCTTCGGCATATACCTGCCTTTGATTACCGTAAACTGCGCAGTATTAGGAGTAGCGGTTCTTAACTCAGATATGTTTTTTAGTAATGGCAAGTCTGTTCCGGGAGGATTCATTTTTTCTGCTTTTCAGGGGATTTGCGTGGGGATAGGCTATACCCTGGCTATGCTTCTTATGTCGGCGATTAGAGAAAGGCTTGAGCTTTGTAATGTCCCCAAGGCCTTAAAAGACTTTCCTTTGGGTTTTATTATTGCCTCGATTATGAGTTTGAGTTTCATCGGATTTAACGGCTTTGGGTTTTGAGTGAGCCCACAACTCAGCACTAATTTCTATAGTTTCAACTTGATAATGTGAAATTAGCGCTGGGTTATGCGTTCATTTAATATGGAAATATTAATACCTGTTTTAATCTTAGGAACAATGGGGTTGGTATTTGGCGCGGGGCTGGCTTTTGCTTCTTGGAAATTTAAGGTTGAGTCCGACCCCCGCTTGGACAAAATTTATAGACTTCTCCCTGGCGCTAATTGCGGCGCCTGCGGAGAAGCAGGATGCTTTGGTTTTGCCGAACAGATATTAAACGCTAAAACGTTAATTGATAACTGCCGTGTGGCTTCTGATGAAGCCAAAGAAGAAATTGCCAAGGCCATAGGAAGAAATCTTAAAAAGAGAATAAAAACCGTAACTACTCTTCATTGTAATGGCGGCACAAAAGTAAAAGACAGGTTCGTCTATAAGGGAATTCGGGATTGTGTAGCGCTAAATCTGCAAATGGGCGGACAAAAAGAATGTTTAGCCGGATGTCTGGGGCTGGAGAGCTGTGAAAAGGCCTGCCCTTTTGGTGCGCTTAAGCTGTCCGAGGCAGGATTACCTGTTGTTGATGCAGTAAAATGCAAGGCCTGCAACAAATGTGTGGAAATCTGTCCGAAAAAAATATTCAGCCTCCTGCCTTTAAAAAATACTGTGCATCTTGCCTGCAGTTCACATTATACCGGCAAAGAGACAAGAGCGGTCTGTCCGGTGGGATGTATTGCCTGTAAGCTCTGCGAAAAGACTTGTAAATTTGCTGCCATAGCTGTGATTGACAATCTGGCAGTAATAGACTATAGTAAATGTACTTCCTGTGCAGAGTGCGTAAAGGTCTGTCCTGTTAAGTGCATACTTGTGAGAAAATAATATGAAAAACATAGCCGTCTTTGCTTCTGGCAGAGGAACAAATTTTTCCGCAATAATAAAAGCAGCAAGAAAAGGTATAATTAAGGCCGACTTAAGTCTTTTGGTTTGCGATAATGCGCATGCGGGCGCTATTGCTCGGGCAAGACGCGCAGGTATAAAAGTGGCTTTAATAAAAAAAGAGGATTTACCTCGCAAAAGAGATTTTGAAAATAAGATTATTCAACATTTAGAAGAAAATAAAATTGATCTTATTGTCCTGGCAGGTTTTATGCGCTTGTTAAGCGCGGAGTTCGTGGCTAAATATAAAAATAGAATATTGAATATCCATCCGGCGCTTTTACCTTCCTTTAAGGGAAGCCAGGCCATAAAAGACGCATTCAACTACGGGACCAAGGTTACGGGTGTAACCGTGCATTTTGTGGATGAAAAAACAGACCACGGGCCAATAATCCTGCAGGAGGCGGTAAAAATTAAACAAGGCGATACCCTGGAATCTTTAGAAAAAAGAATCCATAAAGTTGAGCACAGACTTTATCCTCAGGCAATAAAATTATTTCTGGAAGGAAGGTTAAAAATCAGAGGAAGGAAGGTTGAGAATAATCTTATTATTAGTAAATAGATTATTCAACTCCGCTACGCTAATATCCTTCAGGCCGTATATATTTATAGTCTCTACTATAATCTTTTTTATTTCTTTGTCTATATCAACATCCTGGTTTACTTCCGGCTTCTGAAATTTTAGATTTATACGGTGTTTAATCTGTTCAGCAACAAAATCCCTTAAGGTGATATCCTTATAATTCAGGTGGCGGCCTTCCCTATCACCTATTATTTTAGGCGATAGGGCTAAATCGGAAATTATACGATGATGATACTCGCCAGGCGAAATAATTCTATAAGTGACTTTTGATATATCCTGGCAGTAAAATATCTCTTTCATTTCAAAACCACTTTTTATATCCGCGATAACCAAACAGCAAAATTTTATACTAGATTTGCTGTTACGATCCATACTAAAAATAATCCGGCGCAAAATCATCCAGACATGGTTTATTTTTTCAAATGCTGACTTACTTATTTTATATTCCTGAATTTTTTCATTTTCCGGCACAACCCTGATAAGATAATTAAGCCTGAGACGATTACCTCTAAACTCATTTTCGTTTTCTTCAATTTTGAATTTCTCTCGAATTTTTTCGGGTTTATCCGCCTTCTCAAACATATCTTTAAGCGCAAGATAAATCCAGAGCGTTGAACCTACCAGCTTTGCTTTAACCTCAATTTTATACTCCTGACTTAATATCCTTGGGATTGATTTCTCAACGTCTTGCCTGGTATAGGTGGGAGTTGTGGATGAAGAGCAACCCAAGATACATAATACAACACATATCTTAAGGCCGCGCCTTGCCAAATTCTTTAAAGATAGCCTCAATTTCATCATAGTTAAGTTCTTCTTTGGCGATGAGTTCGCACGCCAGGCGCTCAAGGAGCCGCTCTTCTTTTTTAAGGAGTTCCTCTACTTCTTTTAGACAGGTTTGCATGATCTCTTGCGCATCATTATCTAACTGTTGTTTCGTTTTTTCTGAAATAAACCAGCTTCCATCAATGGCATAAAAGTTTCCCAGGATGCC
>JAGUWZ010000059.1 GCA_020062065.1 Candidatus Omnitrophota bacterium | reverse complement strand
TTTTCTAATAATTACAAGACTAAAGAGGGTGATAAAGGAAATGGGATTTTGGACATCTTCGACCGCTATAACTTCACCGTTAAAGAAGATGAACCTCTCGAAAAAGAAGTTGCTGTTGACCCGGAAATGCTAGGGAAGGTTTTTGAAAATCTACTGGAAGTAAAAGACCGTAAATCAAAAGGCACTTATTACACCCCTCGAGAAATCGTTCACTACATGTGCGTGCAAAGTTTGCTGAATTACTTGGCAACCGAGTTAGAGGGTAGGGTTTCAAAAGAGGATTGTGAGAAGTTTATTAAATACGGTGAGAGCGTTGGTGAGAATGAAGCCTGGGTTGAAGAAAAGGGCGAAGAAACCCAGATGTATTATTATAAGCTTCCCGAAAGCGTCAGGGCTAATGCGAAGCTGATCGATGAGAAGTTAACAAACATTAAAGTGTGCGATCCGGCGATCGGTTCCGGTGCATTTCCTATTGGCATGATGACCGAGATAGTACGGGCCCGCAGCACATTATCCAGCTATATTAAAGATAACGAACGGACGCTTTACAATTTTAAACGGGACTATATTCATAATTCACTTTACGGTGTTGACATTGATCCGAGCGCCGTTGAGATTGCCAAGCTTCGCCTATGGCTTTCACTTGTGGTAGACGAAGATGGTATCCGTCAGATTAAGCCTTTGCCTAACTTGGACTATAAAATTATGCAGGGCAATAGTCTTTTGGAAGAATATGAAGGCATACGGCTATTCGACGATAAATTGATTTCTACAGTTAACTTTGACAAGGAGAAGCAGATATCGGATTTAAAAGAGAAGCAAGCAGAATTTTCCTCTGAATATATCAGACTTCATCAGGCGGATAAATTGACGCGGGATAAAAAGCAACAGATAGATGAAGATCTCAAGAAAATTAATGCTCAGATAAAGCGATTTGAACAAACCGGGAAAAAGGTTGAAGAGAATACAAGTTTGTTTGATATCTACAATACTGCGAAAAAGAAATCCGATGAATTAAAACGACTACACAAAGAATTCTTTGAGACTACGCAGAAAGGAAAGAAGGATGAGCTTAAAAGACAAATTGAGAGGCTTGAATGGGATCTTATCGAGGCTACTCTTAAGGAGCAAGGGAAAAATGCAAGATTAGGGAACATCGAGAAGCTAAGAAAAGCCAATATTAAACCGTTTTTTCTTTGGAAACTTCATTATTCGGATATTTTTCAAGAAAAGAATGGATTTGATGTTGTGATTGCAAATCCGCCATATATAGATTCAGAGAGCATGGCTCGAACCGGGCAGAGTGAGGTACGAGAGGCTATACAAAAAACATATGAAATGACCAAGGGTAATTGGGATATATACATTGCATTTTTTGAGCTTGGTTTTAAAAGAATGAATAAGAATGGAACGTTAACGTTTATCACGCCTGATAAATGGATATCCAAGCCTTTCGGGAATGAGCTTAGAAGAAAAACAATCAATAACATATTTGCTATTCTTAAATCAGGCAGGGAGATATTTGATGCTGCAAAGGTCGATTCTATTGTTTCTTTCTTTTCAAATAGAGAAAGCGGGCATATTAAAATTTTAAATTTTGAAGACGGACAATTTGTCTTCAAAAGAGAAGTAAATAAAAAATCATTAATTCCGCCCTTTACTCTTGATCATCTTTTCTCAGAGAATCTCGGTTTCTTATGCAAAATAGAAGACTTTAAGAGCAAGATTCTAAATCTCGCTGAATGTGAAAATGCGTGCGCTACCTCTGATGCATATAAGCTTGAAGCACTGATTCAAGAGTTGTCAGAAGATAAGTTCTGCCCAACAAAGCATTTCAAAATAATAAATACTGGGACGATTGGGAAATTTTGTATGAAATGGGGCGTCCGGGAAATGATTTATTTAAGGAAAAAGTATCTGTGCCCGGTTATAGATAGAAAAAAATTTTTGGATAGTTTCAAAAATTCCTATGGCAAGAAATCTCTTCAACCCAAGATTATATTAAAAGGATTAAATTTACTGGACGCATGTTTGGATGAGGATGGAACCGTAGTCCCTGGCAAAACAACTTTAATTATTGCGGATAATGATATTCAAAAACTTAAACTTTTATTGGCTATTTTGAATAGCAAGCTACCAATTTTTTATATAAAGGAAAGATACCCATCATCAAGCTATAACCAAGGGACGACTTTCACTACGGATATGATAAATAATCTACCCTTACCGCAGATATCCGAGGCAACCCAAAAGCAGTTAATCAGCATTGTTAACAAAATTATTTCTATTACAGAAGCAGCTGATTATTTAACTAACCTGTCAAAGCAATCCAAGGTCGAAGAATACGAACGCCAAATTGATCAAATGGTGTATAAACTCTATGGGCTTACTCAGGAAGAGATTAAAATCGTTGAAAACTCTTAAATAATTTTTGAGGTGAAGATGTCTAGCGGTAATGTAAAAAAATATCTTGAACAGTTAAAGGCTGATAGTAATCTCGATAGCGAGTTTATTGACGCATTGATAGCTTCTGACATTAACGATGACGACTGGCTCCTTACTGCTAGCATGCTATCAGAAATCATAGATCGAAGATATGCTAAAAGTAAGAACAATAAAACTTAGTGGTTTTCGGGGTATAAAGACTCCCCAAGAACTGTTTTGCGTTAAAGATGGCGAAACGAAGCCAACATCTCTTGTTTTATTTGGCGCTAACAGCTCAGGAAAAACCTCTTTTATGGACGGATTGGAGTGGTTTCTGTCACCTGAAAGCAAAATCAAGTGGCTGAGACGAGAAGATGCAGAAGAGGCGGCTTATCCCCACCAGTCTGCACGGCCCGGCGAGAGCTATGTTGAAATTGGATTTTTTGAAAACGACAAAATAACCACCTTGAGGAAAACATTTGACGATAGCCGGAAAACCAAACCGACTTTATCCGATAAAGACGCATTCCAAAGAATTTATCAGTCGTTCGTCATTAAACCATACTTTCGCTATTTGGAAATCGTTGAGTTTGTTTTGAATCGGACAGGCGTTGAAAAATACCAAGAGCTCGCAGGGTGGATGGGTTTTGAATCCGAACTTCACTTCCAGGAAAGACTCGCAAAAATTGTCTCGCAACTGGAGAAAAAGAAGGATCAGATAGAAACAAGGCGCGAGGACACTCTAAGGGCGATAGGGCAACTCATCGGAAACACTGTCGTCGATGATTCCGCTATTGTCGCTTATTGCAACAAACTCCTAAAAGGAATCAGCACAGCGACAAGCAAGGCAACAATGGAACAGTTAAAGTCTAAAGAAGATCTACAAAAGCGTTTACCCGAAGTGGCGAAACTGCAAATCCAAACTTCTCATGCAAAGAATTTACATACGCTTTCTTCCGCTGAAACTAGCCTTGCCGCCTTTGCCGTAAACAAATCTCTTATCGAGCAGGTTAATTCATTAAACGATGAACGCGATAAATTCATAGGAGAACAAAAATCAATTGGCAACATAAATGCGATTGACCTGTACAACAAAGCTCAAGAAATTTTAATCGGCAGCGAACAAAAGAAAGTTCGGTGTCCGGTTTGCGGGTTAGAGTGGGATAGGGAAAAGTTGCTCGACCATATTAAAGGAGAGTTAAATTTACTGGATCAAATAAAATCAAAAAAAGCGGAGCTTATACAAAAAGCAGATAAAATAAATAGCTTGGTCAGAGGCGAGCGGAACGTGGTCACTCAGACAATTTTAAAATATCAAGAAGCGCAAGGTATTATATCGTCGCTAACATATGACGCTATTGAGCGATACAAGACAATTCTCAATAAGCTTGAAACCTCTTTGTTCAGCGACATTTTCGCTGTAGATTGGGAATCGGCGATCCCTGATATAAAAATCTTCGACGAAGTAGAGGTAGAAAAAAACCAAATAATTAAACTCGTTGGCATCGAGAAAGCAAAGCTTGAACCTTCAAAGGAAGCGCGTTTGCTTGACTCAGCGATACAGGGATTGAGAAAAGCGAACGAATTGTGGAACGATCTGATTCAGGAAAAAGAGGAGCACGATTTTTGGACTTCGGAAGTTGCAAAATTCCTGGAAATTGGCGACGCGGTGGGGCAACTTATCAAAGAAGGCATTAAAAATCTGTTTGATGAAATTTCTTCGCTTATTGAGGAATATTTCATTATTCTCAGAAAAGATAAGGACATCACAAATATTAAGATTGATTTTAACGTTACAAAAAAAGCCGAAGGTAGGTCTGCCGAGATTCAGTTAAGCTATTACGATGTTAATGTAAAGCCCGCCTATAAAGTCCTCAGTGAATCGCTTTTGAATAGTCTCGGTCTCTCCGTGTACTTTGCCTGTGTGAGAAGGTTCAATAAAGATTGCGGTTTTATCGTACTGGACGACATCATCAACAGCTTAGATATTCATCACAGAGAGACAATTATAAATCTGCTTGAGGACAAATTCTCCGATTTCCAAGTAATCCTTTTTACGCACGACGACCTTTGGTTTGAGAGATTACAAACAAGATTTCCTCATTGGGTAAGAAAGAAAATAAAGAGGTGGGAATATGACACCGGACCGCGAATTGATTTTGCAAAGACCACCAAAGAAGAACTCGACTCGATGTTGGATGAAGACGAGACAAAAGCAAAAGACGCTGGGATGAAATTTGGGGAATATCTGGAAGGTGTCTTACATGAACTGTGCGAGAAGATAGAAGCAAAAATGAAATATCGATATTACAAGCAAGACCTCCCTGCCATGAATGAGCTCTTTGAAGCAGCGTGCGAGCGATTGAAGGATATTCTGGGAGATCAGCATGATCTTGTTGTCAAAATGATAAATGCTTGGCAGGTCGATCCCTTAATCCGGAATTTTTGTATGCATGACAGACGTAACTATGCCAGTACCATCTCTTTGAATGAAGTGAGGGATTCCTACCAAAAATGGTTTACTGAAGTGGAGAACAATTTAAGATGTATAGAATGCCATAAAATTATTGAATATGTGAAAGCGAAAGGACAAGTCCATTTGCAATGTCAAAATGGACACCTTAAACTAAAATAGAAACATTGCGCGGAAAAATAAAAATAGCGACAGCGAACAGTTTGAATAACTCAATGCATAAATACAAACTTTCTCCTTCAACCTTAAATCTTTTTCTTGATTGTCCTCGGTGTTTTTGGCTCGAGAAGAATAAGAACATAAAACGACCGCGGGGAATTTTCCCATCGCTTCCCGGCGGTATGGATTTGGTGATTAAGACATATTTTGACAAGTATCGCATTAAAAATGAAATGCCGCCGGAAGTTAAAGGTAGATTAACAGGTAATCTTTTGGCGGATACGGGCCTTTTAGATAAGTGGCGATCCTGGAGGGCAACGGATTTGTGTTACGAAGATAAAAGCATAAATGCGTCATTGTCCGGGGCCCTGGATGATTGCCTCATGGAAGATGGTTGTTATATTCCATTGGATTATAAGACAAGAGGTTCTAATCTTAAAGAAGATCCACGCAAGTATTACCAAACGCAGCTTGATTGTTACTGTTTGATTTTAGAGTCAAGCGGTCGCAAGACAAAAGGACTGGCCTATCTTCTTTATTATTGGCCAATAGAAGTTTCAGAGAACGGAATGGTCAAATTTAATGTAGAGCCGCTTAAGATAGAAACCAGCATTGAATCGGCTAAGAAGGTATTTTATAATGCAGTAACTTCCTTGGCTCGCGAAGTGCCGAAAGCGAGTCCGAATTGTGAATATTGCAGTTTAGTAGTAAGTAGGAAGGATGAGGTGTAAGCGGTGAAAAAATATAAAATATTTATCAGCGGTGTCCAGAAGGAACTAAAAGAAGAACGCCGGGCAGTTAAGGATTTTATTCTCGCAGATCCTCTGCTATCGGAATACTTCGATGTTTTTCTGTTTGAGGATTCTCCGGCCAAAAGCAAGTCAGCGAAGCGAGCGTACTTAGAAGAGGTTGGTAAGAGCGATATTTACATTGGATTACTTGGCTCCAAATATGGTAGTACCGGAAAAGGCAAGGTTTCACCGACTGAAGTCGAATTCCGCGAAGCCAAAGTCAAGCACAAAGAAATTTTGATTTATATCAAAGGTCAAAATACCGTTGATAAAGATCGTGAAACAGGCATGCAAAAGCTCATCAAGGAGATTAAAGATTCCAAGGCTGGATATAGTTATCGGCGATTTGAAAGCGTAGCTGAATTAGCAGACTTAGTTTATGAGAGTTTAATCGCCTTTTTAAAAGAGAAAGGCGAAATAGGCAGGGCGGGATTTGACCAGCGGATATGCGAAGGCGCTACTTTTTCCGATATTGATGACGCAAAGGTTAGATGGTTTTTGAAGGTTGCCCGGACGAAACGCAATTTTCCTCTAGGGTTAGATTCATCAATAAAAGACGTATTCACGCATTTAAAACTACTGAGAGATAGTAAGCTCATAAACGCCGCTATTTTGTTATTTAGCAAGAATCCAAGGAAATTCTTTGATCAGGCAAAAATTAAATGCGTTCAATTGCCTAGCACAGAAGTCGTGAAACCATTTTCTTCATACCACATTTACGAAGAGGAAAATCTTTTTGAGTAGGTTGATAAGGCGGTAGCTTTTGTTCTGGATGCTATCAAATTTCCTGTTATTCAACAGGCTCATACGGTGCAGGTAGCGCGGCCTCGGGAAATTCCTGAGTTTGCTATCCAAGAAGCTATTGTTAATGCCGTAGCGCACCGCGATTATAATAAAACATCTTCTGTTCAGGTAATGGTATTTCTTGACCGTGTTGAGATTTGGAATTCCGGAACGCTTCCTGAGAATCTAAAGGTGGAGGATCTAAAAAAGCCACATTCCTCTCATCCCTCTAATCCGACATTAGCGAATGTGCTGTATTATGGTAATTATATACAGCAAGTAGGTTCCGGTACCACAGAAATGGTGCGCCAATGTAAAGCACATGGTCTTCCGGAACCAGAGTTCGTTTCGGTGCGAAATCTTGAGTTTAAAACGATACTGGCAAGGGATATTTATTCAGATGATGTTTTGTCAATGCTCGGTTTAAATGACCGACAGATAGAAGCTGTTAAATTTGTCAAGGTAGAAGGACGCATCACCAATAAAGATTACCAGAAAAAATTTGACTTGAAGAAAAGACAGTCTACAGATGACCTTAAGGAGCTCGAGATTAAAGGAATTTTAGCGCGAGTTGGAACAACAGGCAAAGGGACTTATTATATTCTGAAAGGGGCGCCAAAGGGGCGAAAGGGGCATTAAAGGGGCGCCAAAGGGGCGAAGAAAGAGATTCCAAATATTTATGGGGTGGGCTGATATGCTGGATAAGCTTAAGGATAAACTCTTCTGCACTAAGTTTGGTATAGATACGAATAGGATTATTCCTTTCTTCATAGAAGAAGGTAACGGTTTTGCCGTCATAGTCAGTGATTCTATTTTCAGCGATAACCGGTTTTTTGGCATAACGACCAATATAACTACGTAGGGCTGATAAATCCAAAGGCTTTAAGTTAACATACACATACCAACTGAGACCATAAAGCATTTCTTTAAAATCAGCATCAAGGTAAGGCTTAAGGTAACCCAGAAGGATAGCCTTCCAACGTTCTTTTAACATCTTCTTAAAGGGAAGGAAGTTAACGGATTTCCAGATAGGCTTATCTTTGAGGCTATAGCAGATTCCTCCTGCAGTGACAATAAGGTGAATCAGTTTGGCTAGAGCGTTTGGTTCGGGACCAAAAGGTCGGCGGTTCAAGTCCGCCCTCCCCGACCAGATTAGACTTTAGGGGTCGGGATTCCTTCCCATTCTCATTTTCATTTTTTTGCGGGGTATTTT
>JAGUWZ010000116.1 GCA_020062065.1 Candidatus Omnitrophota bacterium | reverse complement strand
TAACCAATTCAACCTACGCGGTTGAATCACGGTTGAAACATAAAAGGAGGGAAGAAGAATGAGGAAAATATTGGTAGTGGGGTTGCTTGTAGCCTTTCTTCTGCCTTTAGCCTATGCTGAAGAGAAGGCTGTTACGCAACCTAAGGAATTCTGGGTGTATAAAGACAGGAATAATCGTGAGAATCATTTTATTCCTTCAGGATGGATGGGTGATTACGGCGATATCAAGTTAAACGATCAATCTGTGGATAATCCCTATTCAGGCACAACCTGTATCCAGTTTGTCTATACCGCTAAAAAAAGTCAAGCCCAAGGCTGGGCCGGTGTTTATTGGCAAAATCCACCTAATAACTGGGGAAGCAAAAAAGGGGGATTTGACCTAACTGGCATGACCAAGATTACCTTTTGGGGGCGCGGGGCAAAAGGAGGCGAGATTCTGCAGAAATTTGTGATTGGCGGGATAAAAGGCACATATCCGGATTCTGCAGAGGTTGAATTCGGACCAGTGGAATTGACCGATATCTGGAAACAATACACCATCAATCTAGTAGGTAAAGATCTTAGTTATATCTCAGGTGGATTCTGTTGGGTAACTACTGCGGATTTGAATCCTGATGGTATGACCTTTTACTTGGATGATATAAAGTATGAAGTCGATCCTACGATGAAGGCTGAAGATAAAAAGCAGGAGAATATGCCTTTTTATGTCTACGCGGATCGCTCTTCGATTAATAATCACTTTATTCCTTCAGGATGGATGGGTGATTACGGCGATATCAAGTATGACGCTGCATCTAAAGAAGATCCTTATTTAGGCGATACCTGCATAAAAATAATCTACAACGCTAAGGCATCTCAAGGAGCGCGTTGGGCAGGTATATATTGGCAGAATCCACCCAACAACTGGGGAACAGTGGATAAAGGTTATGGTCTTACCAGGGCCACCAAGGTTACCTTTTGGGGGCGCGGGGCAAAAGGCGGGGAACGTATTGAGGAGTTTAAAGTCGGTGGTATAATGGGCGAGTTTTCTGATTCGGATTCTGCTGGCATAGGTCCGGTTATCTTAAACAAGGAGTGGACGCAATATACCATTGATTTAAAAGGCAAAGATATGTCCTATATCATTGGTGGATTTTGCTGGTCAACAAATATTGACGTGAATCCCGAAGGCGCTACTTTTTATCTGGATGAAATCAAGTACGAATAATTCAGTTTGCGCAGTCAACCGATTCAACCGCGTAGGTTGAATCAACCTACGCGGTTGGTAAGATTGGAACTAATGAAAAAATTTTGTTTCGTTTTAATTATTTTATTTATTTTTGCAACGATAGCAATGATAATAAACATGGCCAAAAGACCTAAACCCAAGGTCTTTATTAAAACTCTTAAAAATGGCCACTATCAGCTTATTGTCTCTAATAAACCTTATCTGGTAAAAGGGGTCTGTTATAATCCTATACCCATAGGGCAGAACTGCGAATATGATTGGTGGTCTGATCCGGATAAACCCTGGTTAGTGGATGGGAAATTAATGAAGGATATGGGTATAAATACTGTGAGGATTTATCAGGCGGGCGATAAGCCGGAAAAGGTAAGAGAGCTAATTAAGGACTTATATGAGAAATTTGCTATCCGCACAATCCTGGGCCACTGGATAGGTTTCTGGGAATATCCCTGCCCTTTGTATGGCGAAAAAGATTTCCAAGAGCGGATTAAAAAAGAAGTTTTAGATATGGTTAATCTCTATAAGGATGAGCCGGGGCTGCTTTGCTGGATTCTGGGTAATGAGAATAATTATTCGTGTTTAGGACATATCAACCCCTGGTCAACAGATGAGATAGATAACCAACCCGACCCACAAAAGCAAAAGAACATGCGGGCTGAGATTTATTATTCTTTTATCAATGATTTAGCCAAAGAAATCCACAAGATAGACCCCAGCCATCCTGTAGCTTTAGGCAATGGCGAGTTAATTATGTTAGACGTAGCTAAACAATTTGCAGCGGATGTGGATTTAATCGCCTGTATCATCTATCGTGGAAAAACCTTCGGTAATCTTTTTAAGTCATTAAAAGCAACTTTTGATAAACCGCTTCTTATCTCGGAATTCGGTGCAGACGCTTATGACGCCTTTAACAAAAAAGAATATCAAGAGATGCAGGCATTTTTCTTAGAATCGCAGTGGCGCCAGATATATGAAAATTTAGCCAATAATAAGAAAGGCGCAGGTAACTGTATTGGGGCAACGATTTTCGAATGGACAGATGAATGGTGGAAACATAATCCTGGCGATGCAGAGAGTTGGAAAGCGCACGATACGGAATCAAGCTGGTCTAACGGCAGTTATTATTTTGATATCCAGGCGCCGAAAAATATGAATATGAATGAAGAATGGTTTGGAATCGTGGCTTTATCGCCAGATGAGAAAGAGTTTGGTTTAAATAAGCGCATACCCCGCATGGTTTATTATGTGCTCAGGGATTTCTGGAAGAACCCCAACTCAAAATTCCAAACGCCAAAACTAAAATGAGCCCTGGGGGAGTTTTTTATTCTTCTCCGAGGGCTCATCCTGAGGGGATATCTTGAGATTCCTCGTCCACTTCGTTCCTCGGGATGAGCGGTCGGAGAAAAACGCCCCGACCCATCAACTAAAATCGCCATGAAAAATTTAAAAATTTTAATCAGTGTTTTTATATTAAATTCTCTATTTTTTAGTTTTTCTCACCTGGCGCAAGGTAAAGATAACGATGATTTCGTTGAGCAGATTACAAAGGCTAAAAATAATCAGCAGCTTTATGCGAATTTTGAGGCTGCAAAAGAGTTCTATTTTAAAGAAAATAAATACAATGATTTCATAGAATTCCTCAACTCCATTTCTCAGAAGCAAAGATCCTTAGCTTCTTTTGTAAATTATTATACGGGTTTAAGCCGTTATCATCAGCTCAAATTCTTAGAAGAAAAACAAAACTGGGACGAGTATTTCAGTCAGGGCAATAACTATAGAGACCAATTGAGTTCTTCTCTTAAGCAGAGTATTAAATCCACTGCCCCGCAAGACAAGATAAATCTTTACAGCCGGCTTATTCTCTGGCAGTTTCATGAAGACCAGCAGGATGCCTTTGCACAAACTGCGCTTTCAGATCTGATGAGTGAGGCTCAAGAATATGCTAAATCTGCCTCAGAGCTTAATCCCCTGAAAGAGGTTGCGGATAAACTTTTATCTTATGGCAAGCAGGTTAACTCTAAAGAACTATACAAAATTTATATAGATAAAATTGCAAGCGCTGATATAAAAGATGAAGAGTTAAAAAGCATGGCAGAGCAGTTTTTAAAAGAAGGTAAGTTTGAATTAGCCCAGACAATTTATGATGTTTATATCGAAAGAATCCTTAAAGTTCTTCCCCGAGAAAAATTTCTGCCGGTTTTAATAGATATTGCCAAGCTTTTTGCCTATAAAGATGAAGGCGTAAAAGACGTATTCTATGCGCAAAAGTTATTTAAAAAGATAGAAGAGCTCGGCGGAAAAGAAGCTTTTGATGAAGAATTAACTTATCTCGCCGGCTTTAATGCGGAGAAGGCCAAAGAATTTAACCAGGCCAAGGATTACTATATTGTCTTGCTTAATCGTTTCCCGCAAACAAAATATGCTGATGAAGCAGCTTATAAGACAGGAGTTATTTTTACCTATCTGCTTGGGGATTTACGAAAAGGTAAGGAATATTTCAAAGAGTTAGCGCAAAAAGAAACGGTTAGTCCAGAAGTAATTTCCAGTTTATACCAGTTGGGTTTACTTAGTCAGTGGCAAGGGGCTCTTGATAAGGCGAAAGAATATTACGACAAGTTAATAGAAAATTTTTCCGCCGCCAGCCCAAATGAGAGCCTGGCACAGACTAAAGAAAGACTTAAAGAGCTCGAGGAATCAAAACCATTAGCTCATAATCTTAAGATATTTTTGGATATCTCGCTTGAAGAAGAGTATGCAAATTTTAATATGTCAAAAGTGGATTTAAAATCTGCATTGTATCGGCCACCAAAGGATAATGAAGTTAATATCAACTCCACTGCTTATCCGCCGCAGAGCGGTTGTATGCAGGTGGTAGTGGAGTATCTATGGTCGGGTGATTTAGGAAAGACAGAACCGCCTTCCCAGGATTCATCATTTACTACATCTTACTCGGCAACCGGGACAAAGGTCATAAATCTGGTTGTAACTACTCCTTCAGGTATAATCGACAGGGCTATTGATTTGGTAAACGTAGAATAATAATCTGCCACGGTAGGTAGCAAGGTCAACACTCTATCCCTTTCGCCAATCAGAGATAAAAAAGCCACCAAGGTTCTTGGTGGCTTTTTTATTGCGGGGGCAAGATTTGAACTTGCGACCTTTAGGTTATGAGCCTAACGAGCTACCAGACTGCTCCACCCCGCGAGTTTACTATAACGCAAGTAAATCTATAATGCAAGAACTGTCATTTTTCGGGTAGTATCTTGATGGGGATTTCGCCTTTGCGCACTACACCCATTTTTTCCCGCAGGATTTTTTCCCGGTAAACCTGATTGGTTTCTAATCGCTTGAGTTCATTCTCTAAAAGGGCGTTCTCCACTTTTAGTTTTTTATTTTTTTCTAATAAATCCTTATTCCTATCCCTTAATTCCTGAATCTTCGTGTAGCCGGGCAGATAAATGATAAGTAAAATAATCCCGGCAGCAAAAATCCAAAAGAACTTTTTAATAATCATTTTCTCCAGAGAGTTCCCGCATAAACTGCCTTAGAACCAAGTTCTTCCTCGATTCGCAAAAGTTCATTGTATTTACAAATCCTGTCTGTGCGGGATAATGAACCGGTTTTAATCTGTCCGCAAGCCGAAGCCACGGCCAAATGCGCAATAGTCGTATCTTCGGTTTCGCCTGACCGATGAGAAATAATGACGCGGTAATTATTTTTCTGGGCAATATCTATAGTTTCCAGCGTCTCGGACAATGAACCGATTTGATTTAGTTTTACAAGTATAGCATTGCCTGCTTTTTCCGCAATACCTTTGTGCAAGAATTGAGGGTTGGTGACAAAGATGTCATCTCCTACCAACTGTAATTTATTACCTAACTGCTCAGTCATATCTTTCCAGCCCGA
Organism: Candidatus Omnitrophota bacterium; assembly: GCA_020062065.1. Lineage (GTDB taxonomy): Bacteria > Omnitrophota > Gorgyraeia > Gygaellales > Profunditerraquicolaceae > JAGUWZ01. Next base: position 723 of record JAGUWZ010000116.1, on the reverse strand, counting down.
CCAGTCATACTCGGAAAGGCCGTCTTCAATGGAGACAATGGGAAATCTGGAAAGCCAGCTGCGGTAAATTCCAATTAAATCCGCAGAACTCTTCTGCGAATTTTCAAATTTATATTTTCCGTTATTATAGAAGGAAGTGGAGGCGCAGTCTAAAGCCAGGAAAACCTCTTTTGCGGGTTTATATCCGGCTTTTTCAATTGCCTGTAAAATAAGGATTAATGCTTCTTCATTTGATTCTAGATTGGGAGCAAAACCGCCTTCATCGCCTACAGATGTGGATAGCTTCTTGGATTTTAGAAGGATTTTTAGATTATGGAATACTTCTGTTGCCATACGCAATGCCTCTCTAAAACAAGGCGCTCCGATGGGCATAATCATAAATTCCTGGATATCCAGGTTATTGTCAGCATGCAGACCACCGTTTAAAATATTCATCAAAGGTATAGGAAGGATGTTTGCTTTATTGCCGCCCAAAAATTTATATAAAGGTTGTTTTTTGGATAAAGCTTTAGCCTTGGCTACAGCTAAAGAAACACCAAGAATTGCATTTGCACCCAGGTTTGATTTATTATCAGTAGCGTCTAAATCAATAAGCAGCTTGTCTATTTTTCCAAAATCAGGCTCTGAGCCTTTTATTTTTGAGGCAATTACAGTATTAACATTAGCCACTGCTTTTAAAACCCCTTTTCCCAGATACTTGGTTTTATCCCCATCCCTTAGTTC
>JAGUWZ010000081.1 GCA_020062065.1 Candidatus Omnitrophota bacterium | reverse complement strand
CCTTTCCTTAACTGAAGCAATCTTTTGAGCCAAGGCAACCTTGGCACATTCAAATTCGTAGAGCCTCTTGAATTCCTTATTTTAGTTTCTTTTTTAAATATTTACATTTTCTAATCTGATTTTTCTCAGCATTCAAATATATCTTATTTTATCAATTTATATTTCGATATGCCGAGGGTCGAGAAGCAATCAAAGTAACAACAACTTTATTATTTTCCTTATCGATGTTGTAAATTACGCGATAATTGCCTACACGATATCTATACCGTCTCTTTTCTCCCCTTAATATCTTGATATTCGGACCCCCAAAAAGGATTGTTTTCTAAGTCTTCAAGGCATTTGTTTAACCTCTTGGCGAGCTCTTCTGGGCAGGATTTATAGAATTTAAACGCTACCGGCATTAGGAGGACTTCAAAGTTACCCACGCTTTACCCTTCTCCAGTTGATGCCTCTTCCTTTTAGGTATTGCCTTTCTCCTTCTGCAATAATCTTTTCTTCTTCTGGAGATAGAGAACCTTCTACTTGATCAACGAGCAGCTCTCTGATAAAAGAAGAAATAGATATATATCTTTTTTTGCAAAGTTTTACTGTCTCTTTGTAAAGCGAAGAAGGCATTCTTATAAGAAGCTCTTTATTCATCACTACAGCCATCTCCCATCACCTCCACATTAAGTATATCATAATGATATACAGATGTCAAGACCTATTTTTGTGTTACCTTTAACGGCATAAATAAAAAAATGGACAGCCAGCGCAGTAATTAAGATTTTCTTCATCGGCAGTAAAATTCCGATTCAGATCAAGCAACTCCTGAAATATAGCATTCAACCCTTTAGTAAAAACAGAGATAATCCTGTATTTTTGCAATAAATCCTCTTTTTTAAGAAAAGTGGTAAGAGTAGAATTTTTGAGATTATAAAAAGCGGCATTAATAATATAATTATGGTATTTTTTACCCACAAAATAATAATAAAGCGGCAGCTGAAAAGACTTTATTGTTTTTTTCATAATTTGGCGGCTAAAACCTTTACTTTCAATTTTATCAAAACTGGAGGGCTTTAAATCTGTGCTTCCTGTCTTATAATCAATAACAAGAAGGCTATCATCAGATATCTTATCAATCCTGTCTATCCTGTATTTAAATTTAAATGTCCCGCAGTCTAAACTTATATCTGAGGAATCTTCTTCTTCCAAAGAGACAATTTTTTCTATTTTTCTTTCTTCCTCTTTTTGCAAAAAGTTTTTCATCCTGAGTGAGACTATTTCTTTTAAAAGAAAAGAGTCGGATTTCATCTTTTGGGCAAATGTCTGCTCGAATTTTTGCTCAAGCAGCTGGTTAAAATATGTTCTAAAGATATTATCGATAACGGGCCTCTTGGCGATAAAAGGTTTAAAAGCCTCCTCAAGCAGCTCATGTATAAATGTGCCGATATCCTGGGCTTCGGGCTCTTCCAGTAAATCCTCTTTTTCTTCCAAACCCAAAACATACTGGTAATAAAATCTTAACGGGCAATTAAGATAAGTATTCAGGCTACTTGCTGAATAAGTCCTGTTCTTGAAAAATTCAATCATCTCTTTGGTTTTGTTAATCTCCTGCTTGGGGGGCTGGATTTTAATCGTAAAAGCAGCTTTAGGGATAGTTACGACATCGGCGCTCTTACTTTCTTTTTGTCTCTCCCAGATAAGTTCTTCGATAAACCTGCTCTTTTCCTTTTCAATACCTGCGTCATATATCAGATAAACATTCTTAGCGCCTCCCAGCAATCTCATGAAGTGATAACGCTGAATTTCATCCTCCAATTCCTTCCTGTCTAATCCCAAACCCACCATTACTTCTCTGGGAATTAGCGGTTCATAAATATTTAAAGACGGTAAGACTCTTTCGTTTACATCCAGGATAATTACGTTTTCAAAATTCAAGGCCCGGCTTTCAAATAATCCCAGGACCTGTAGTCCTTTTAAAGGCGAACCCGAAAAAGAAATTCTCTGATTATCAAGATTATCCATAAAAATCCTGAAGACTTCCTCTTTACTAAAAAACTCTTTATTAAAGGCAGCGGTTTTTAATTCGCTGCTAATATAAAATATCTTATCCGCAACTAAAAGATTAAGCGGATAATTACTCATAAAACTTTTTTTCACTAAAATCTCAAGGAAGGCATCCAAAGAAGCTAAAAAGCTGGAAAAATCCTCAATCTTCTCCCACGAATAAAAGAGAAGCCAATGCAGCTCTTTGACTATTTTTTTAAGTTCCTGATGGGTTATTTCAATACCCATTTTTAAAAGTGTTTGAGTGGTAATTTCATAAACGTCTTTTGAATTCTCAATGTCTGTAAGCCTTAAGAACAGGTTGCCGGAGATAACCGATTCTTCTATGCCGGTAACAATCTCTTCTATCTTATGCACTAAGACACGGGTTATAGCAGCATCGTCAGAAATAGGTTGCCGCAGGCAGCCGTCATCCCGACTTTTGTCGGGATTATCTCTAAGGTGGTTTGCAGAAAGTGTTAGGTTTTTGATTAAGGGATGGCTTAAGACTTTTAAATAATCTTTGGTATAATATTTATCATTTTTCTTGGTATTTTGAGCTTCAAAGATTAATGCAAATATTGAATACAGCGAAGTCCTATTTACTGGATATCCGATGGAGACATTGAAATCTCCGACTACCTGGGTAATCTCAGAAAGCAAGGGTATAAGAGAATTTACATCCGGCAATACTATAAGGGTTTTATCCATATCATTTATTTCTTTTAGGATTTCCCTCACAATACAAATTTGAGAATGCGTATCAAATCCAGAATAAATATTCAGATTATAATTGGTTTTAGAATCCGTCTCAGGTTTAATCTTACAAGAAAAATCTTTAGCTAATTTTTCCAAAACAGACCAAGAACGATTATCTTTTTGGAAAAAGAGCACCGCCTTGTCCTTATCATAGAGAGTCTTAACTATTTTTTCTTCGGTTTTATGCAAATAAAACAAATTACAGAAAAATATTTTTTCGAATTCCTCTAAAATATTGCCTTCTATTTCCTG
>JAGUWZ010000070.1 GCA_020062065.1 Candidatus Omnitrophota bacterium | reverse complement strand
ATTTCTACCACAGAAAAACAGGTAGGTAAATGGCCGTGTCCGCTTTTATGGGAAATCTCAAGCATTTTTTTTCTTATTTCTTTACAAAGAGGATTCATCTTATCTGTATGTAAGAAAGCCGGGACGTCATGGGAAATCTTTGAACTTTAAGATTATTCAATCCCAGTACTTCTTTCAAAGCAATTGTCTCTCCCGGGAATATGTCATCGCAGAGCTCGTCAAACACCAGTATACTTCCCTTACACAGATTCGGCTTTATTGCAGACAATGCCGCCTTTGTCGGCGCATAGATATCAAAGTCGAATATCGCCAGAGAAATTATCGTCTCTGGATGTTTTTTAAAATATGCCGGCACAGTCCTTGTTGCATCTCCTTTGCTCAGTTCATACCTTTTTAAATGCGACATGGGGTTCAGCTTTTCCTGAAAAGAGAGAATTTTATCCAAGTATACTTCATAACCATACGGGACTGAAAATGAGCCGTCTTTACATTTACAGGATTTACCGTCCTTGCTTCCTATTCCTTTAAAACCTTCGAAGGTGTCAAAGCCTACTATTTTACGGTGCCGGTTAAATGGCTCGAGCATCCCCCTTAATGCAGCCATTATTGAAAGGGTCTGTCCCCACCTTACCCCGAACTCAACAATGATGCCGTGGCTATGAACTATCTGCTTATAAATTTCGTAAAAGAAAAGGATGCGAGATAAATCCTTGGAACACAAGAATAGCCCTAAGTTATGCAATATCTCATCATCAGGCAAGGGATGGGATTTAAAATACCGGTTAAATTCTTCATTGATTCTTTTTTCATCCATATTGGATAAAACTATTGCTCCGTGTTTTTTAGTCTTCATCTTTTCCACCAACCTTTATTTTTAGTCCACCATTCAGTGGTCATCTTAATCCCTTCTTCCGGACTGTATTTCGGCTTCCAGCCAAGCACTCTTTTTGCTTTTGTGCAATTAAAAGCCCGATAAGCTGCTGTGGTCGGTCTATCAGAGTTATATTTTATGGTTTTAGGCTTATGACCGGCATACTCTAACGCCCATTTAACCACGCAAGCCACGGTTGTTTCTTTGCCTGAGCCGATATTAAAACAATCACATTTTATTCTCTCATTATCCATCGACATGACCGCTGCCCGCGCAAAATCTTCGGCATAAATGACGTCTCTGGTGACATCAGGGCTACCCCAGACTTCAAATGGATCCATGCGATTAACCGCTTTACGAATTATCGCAGGAATAAAATTAGAGGTCTTGGGATTAAATTTGGCAAAAGGACCGAAAATATTCGTTGCCCGAATAATAATAATTTCTATTCCAGTTCGCTGGTGCCAGAATTCACACAAATTTTCCACAAAACGCATGACATTGCCGATGCCAAGATATGACAGATGTGGCGGTTTATTCAAATCGAGCTGGTCTTCTTTAATCTGCCCTTTAAATTCCTGATAAAGAGTCGTTGAACCGATATAAACGACCCTTTTTATTTTTTCAAGATAAAAAGCCTCCAACATCTGCGTATTCATAATAACATTGTCGCTTACGAGCTGCCACGGCTCTTTTGATATCACACCGGCTCCGGCTGTATTTGCAGCAGCCATTATTGCACAGTCACAGCCTTTTGTCATTCTTCTTGTATCCTTAAGATTTCTCAGATCGCCGCAGACATACTGAATTCTTTTATTCTGAATAAAAGGTCTCGAATGTATGTAATATGCTGCCCTAATTCTGGTATCAGGGTAATGTTGCAGTAAATATTTCATAATATTTGAACCTGCCATCCCGGTCGCACCGGCCAAAAAAACTGTCTTGCCTTTAAGATACATACGCCAGTCACCCCAAAAAAATTTTATACTTTAAATGACAGAGTTAGAAGAATTCATTTTTCAACAGTCAACACCTTCCAGGGATTGTGGCTTAATTCTTCCCTCCAATAATCCAATAAGTCTTTAAGGGTGTTTTCAAAAGGAATCTCTGGACACCAGTCTGTTTCATTTTTAAATTTATCTATGCAGGGGATTTGCAGGGTTACATCTGATGGTCTTAAACGGGATGGGTCTAGCTCAATGACTATATTCTTTACTGTAGAAAGATTGAGTAATCTATTTAACATTTCACCGACCGTCATTGTCTCAACCCCACCTATATTATAGACTTCGCCAGGGGAACACTTATTTACCAACAACCAATATGCCCTGACAGCATCCTTTATATCTAAAAACGTCCGAATGCTTTCTAAATTTCCTACTTTAATTACGGGTGGAGTTAAGCCTGCTTCAATAGATGCAATTTGTTTTGCAAAGGTAGATTCAGCAAAAACTTCACCCCGCCTGGCTCCGGTGTGTGTAAATAGCCGTGTTCTTATTGTTTTAATCTTCCACGCTATCCAATATTGAAACCCTAGCATATCTTCAGCTACCTTGCTTACTGCATAAGGTGAGACAGGCCTAAATGGATTATCTTCTTTTATTGGAACTTCATTCTCTTTCACTTGTCCGTAAACTTCGCTGGATGAACAGACATGAACTATGGGTTCATAATCAAAGTTAAATTTTAATTCTTTAACTGCCTCTAATAAGTTGCAGGTTCCTAGGACATTTGTCTCTAAAGTAGCCAAAGGTGCTTTAAAACTAAAATCGACATAGGATTGGGCTGCTAAATGAAAAATAACATCTGGTTGATGCTCTCTTAAAATGGTTACTAATGAAGGTAAATCTAACAAATCGCCGTAACACAACCTAATTTTATCAACAATATGTTTTATATTGTCTTTGGGTGCTCGCCAACGCGCCAAACCCAAGATACAGGTACCTGGAAATTCTCTTGAAATATAATCTGCTAAATGACTTCCTACAAAACCTGTTATTCCGGTAATCAATATTTTCTTAGCTTTTGACATCTGCCATGCTCCTTTTAGTAACTAAAAATCTCTATTCTCTCTTTTTTTAAGCAAATAAGTTAGTTCGGCAAATCTTCTATTAATGGTATGTAAAGCAAATCCAATAAGAATAAATAACCAGCCGATAATAACCAGAGAAGTAAGAAGAATCGTATCAAATAAACTAGCTAGATTAGGAGAATAATAAACAATCAAACCGTAAAACAATGCCATAAACCATAATAAAAAGGCAATGGTGCTAAAAAAGGTGAGCGGCTTTAAATCCCTAAAAAGTTCTAGTATAGCTGAAAGAACAATATAGCCGTCTCGCCAAATATTTAGTTTGCTTAAGCTACCCTCCGCTCTTTCTTTATAGTCTACATCAACTTCTTTTATACGCATACCTTTACTTATTGCCTGCAGGGTCATCTCTGCTTCTACCTCAAACTCTCTGTATAATAGAGGTACATTCTTGATGAATTTTTTATTTAAAACCCTATATCCCGAAAACACATCCCTTAATTTTGTCTTTAACCAAAAACTTAATATTTTTGAAAAGATATGATTGCCAAATTTATTGAGCCGCTTCATAGCAGTTCCCGATACGATTATTCTTCTACCTACAACCATATCAGCTTCTCCATCAATGACGGGCTGTATAAGCTTGTGAACGTCTCTGGCAAAATAAGTATCATCTCCATCCACAAGTATAGAGATGTCTGCGCTAACTACCTCAAACATTCTCTGGACAACATTACCTTTCCCGCGCTGCTTCACAACTATAACCTCTGCT
>JAGUWZ010000008.1 GCA_020062065.1 Candidatus Omnitrophota bacterium | reverse complement strand
GGGGTATCAGGATTTGGGTATTGGGGTATCCGAAATACTAAATCCCAATGTTCCAAACCTCGAAAACAGAATGACCAGAAATCTCCTTCTGTGGGCAATCAAAAGATACGAAATTTAACTTTATGCCGGGATAACTTTTTAAAAAAAGCTCATAATCTCTTATCTTTACATTTCTGGCCTGGGATTTTACCTCATAAGCCTTTTTTTCACCGATTACAAAATCTACCTCTTTTTTCTGAATAGTACGCCAAAACCTTATCTGGTCTATATCTTGCTTCTCCAACAATTGTCTAAACAATGCGTTTTCTAGCAACGACCCTTTATCAGCCCTTGCTGAATATAGATTGAAATCTGCCTTAAAAAAATTTCTCAAGCCCAAATCCTGAAAATATACCTTCGGCATCTTGGTCAATTCCTTGCGCACATTTTTAAAAAAGGGTTTGACCAAACTGATATAAAAAGACTTTTGCATTACATATAAATAATTATCAATGGCTGTTTTGGAAACGGCTAAAGTAAAAGCCAATTCAGAACTATTGACTAAATTACCTGTCTGTGAGGCCAGGAGCTTAAATAGCTTATAAAAAATCTCATCTTGGCGAACACCTGCTTCATAAATATCCTTCTTTATGTAGGAATACGCGATATCTCTTAAAGCATCCTCCTTCTCATCTCTACTGCCAGCTAAAACGACCCTCGGGTAACCGCCATACATCAAGTACTCCTGGTACGCAAGCATTATCTTCTCTTTTTCAGAAATGACGAGGTTTAAAAAGTCTTTTTTTGCTAACTCCTCCTCGCCTTTAAATCGTAAGAACTCCCTGAAAGAAAGGGTATGAAGATAATAAATCCTCTTTCTACCTGTTAAGGAATCCTTGAATTTCCTATCCAGATAAAAGGCGGAGGAACCCGACGCGATAATCTTTATCTTGCTTTTGTATTCGTCAAAAATATATTTAACAAAATTGGAGGGATTAGTCAAATACTGAACCTCGTCAATAAGGAGAAAATTCTTCTTTTTTAGTTCAATCGGTAGTATTTTAAATAGATTCTTAGGCGATTGATTAAGCAACCCCAGATAATCCGGATCCTCTAAGTTAATAAAATAAACACGCTCGCCGTTTTTCTTTAAGGCATCCATAATCTGATGCAACAGCGTGGTCTTCCCTGCCTGTCTTGCGCCGAGCACAAGCAAAATCTCATCTTTTGGAATCTCTTTTTGCAATTCCTGGGTTAAATCTCTAATTATACTCATATTAAATACATAATATCTGATTTTTTGTATTTGTCAAGTGAAAAATAATCTATTACACCTAATGGGTGTACATAGTTAACGAATTAACGCCTTCTTTATCATCTCCAAAAGCGTTTCGGTATTAAATGGCTTGGCTAAATGGTCGTAAGCTCCGAGGCACAGGGCCTCAACTGCTGACTGCGAGGTTCCGTAGGCAGTAAGCATAATCACCGGCACATCAGAGTTTATCTGTTTTAACTCTTTCAAAACATCCAAACCGGATAGCCCGGGCATCATAATGTCCAGTATTACCAAATCCGGCAGCTCCTCTTTAAATTTGTTTATCCCGCTTACGCCATCGGCTGCGGTTTGAATCATATAGCCGGATGCCTTAAGACGCACAGCGAGGGACTCTACCAACTGTGGCTCATCGTCAATGATTAAAATCTTTTTAGACATATTTAAATCATCCTCTTAAGTTGTAATTGGTTCGTTGATCCGTTTATTCGTTGAACCGTTTATTCGTTGAACGAACTAACGGGTTAACGGGTTAACGAGCTGACTGCCTTCTCCACCAGCTCTTTCGCGGTTTGGCCGTCATCAGGATAAGAGGCAAAGCCGCTCCTCAATGACACCTTGACACCTTGACACCTTGACGCTAATGATTCATCTCTTTCAACTATTCCCTTCAACCGCTCTATAAATGCAGGCAGGGTCTCCTTTCCATTCTCGCAGAGAATGGCAATTTTTGAACCTTTCTGGAAACGTAACACCATATCTATTGCCTGGCGCACCGACTTCTTTAACAATGCCTCTATATCGGGCAAGAAGTCTTTAAGTCCCTCCTCAACTCCAAAGACAATCAAAGAAAACGCCGTAGTATTATCTCTTGCCCTTTTTATGCCATCGGTAATACAATCGTAAAAATATGACTCTTCTTCTATCTTGGGTAAAGTAAAAATGAATCTTGAACCTTTGCCAATTTCTGACTCTACCCAGATTTTTCCTTTATGCAGTTCAACTATGGATTTGGATATGGCTAATCCTAAGCCTGTGCCTTTGGCTCCGGGACCGGACTTCCTGTCTATCTGCTGGAAGCGGTCAAAGAGTTTGGAGAAGTTTTCCTTGGTAATACCTACGCCTGTGTCAATAACCTCTATCTGTATACTCTCATCTAATTCTCCTGCCTTAACCGTTACCTTTCCTCCTGCGGGCGTGAACTTTAAGGCATTGCCGATGAGGTTTACCAGGACCTGGGCAATGCGGTCTGAGTCAATATAGAGCTGGGGTAATTTTAAAGGCAGTTCGGGGCATAAGGAGATCTTTTTATTTTCTGCCTCGGCACGAAATGTGGCGAGTTGGTCTTTGATTAAAAGCAGCAGGTCAACCAACCTCTTCCTTAGTTCCATCCTGCCAGCTTCCAATTTAGAGATATCCAATAAATCATTTATCATCCTCGCCAGGCGGTTCATATTGGACATTATAATATTTAAATATTCCTTTTGGTCAGAAGTTACTGGGCCGGCAATGCCGTCAGAGACAATCGAGACAAACTCTTTCATTGTTGTCAGGGGGGTACGCAGTTCATGGCTTACAGTAGAGATAAATTCATTTTTGAGGCGTCCCACCTCTTTTTCCTTGGATACATCCTGAAATAAAACCACAACTCCTATCTTTTTTCTCCTATAATCGCGCATCCAGGCAATCCCTATACGCAAAGATATTTTAAGGGGTGTGGTTAGGTCTAATTCTTTAAAGAGTAATTCTCTATTTTGTTTGATTAATTCATTTTTAAGGGGAATGATGACAAAATCTATGAAGGCGCGGGGGATGCGGTGATTGGCAGAGAGCCCCAGCATTGAGCGGGTCTGCGAATTTATCAAAACTACTTCGTTATTTTCATCAACTACGACAATCCCCTCAGCCGCGGACTGAATGACTGCGTTGATTTTGTTGCGCTCCTCTTGCAAATCACGAAAAAGCCGGGCGTCCTCAATGACTACTCCTGCCTGGCGGCAGATCCGGGTAATAGAGTCTCTTGGCCAGCTGCCGAACGCGGTTGGTTCGTTGGTTCGTTGGTTCGTTGGTTCGTTTAAATAGAGAGTGACTACTGCTTTGGTCTTGCCGCGGATTTTACAGCGGACTTTGAGTTCATTTATCCATTTATCCGTTTGCTCGTTGGTTCGTTGGTTCGTTGACTTGTCAGGTTCGTCTATTATCTCTTCAGGTTTGTCTTCACCCAAAAGCAAAAGCTTCAGCTTATCATATTTAAAGTTTTTTCTTAAAAGGCTAATTACATCCTTGACAACCTTATCATAGTCCTGCATTGGAATGACAATGTTATTGAGGCGGGAAATTACGGAAAGTGCGTTGAGTTTTTTGAGTTTATGGCGTTTGGCGGCCTTTAAAGCACAGGGCATTTATGCCTCCTTGGTAACCGAGAGGACTTCGGAAAGAGAGGTTATGCCCTGCAGGACTTTCTGGAAACCATCCTGGCGCAGGGTCTTCATTCCTTGCTGGCAGGCAGCATCTCTTATTTGATGGCTAGGGGCTTTCTTAATAATAAGTTCGTTTATCCCATTATCAGGGATTAAGAGTTCAAAGATACCGGTTCTTCCTTTATAGCCGGTGTTGCGGCAGTCATTGCACCCGGTGGGTTTGTAGAGCTGTTTGTTCGTTAGTTCGTCTATACGTTTATTCGCTGATTCGTTGATGCTCTCAATTTCTTCTCTACTCGGTTTATATTCCTTTTTACATTTCGGGCAGAGTTTACGCACTAAGCGTTGGGCTAAAACTCCGGCTAATGAAGAGGCAACCAGATATGGCTCAACTCCGATGTCAATCAAGCGAGTAGCTGCTGAAGGGGCATCATTGGTATGCAAAGTAGAAAATACAAGATGGCCGGTAAGACTGGAATGGATGGCAATATCCGCGGTCTCTTTATCCCTGATTTCGCCAATCATAATTATGTCCGGGTCAAGCCGCACAATAGAGCGCAGGCCGGTAGCAAAGGTAAGGCCTGCTCTAATGTTGACCTGCGATTGATGTATGCGCGCAATAGTATATTCAACCGGGTCTTCTAAGGTAATGATATTTTTCTTTAAGTCATTTATCGTATTTAAGACTGCATAAAGGGTAGTGGTCTTACCTGAACCCGTAGGCCCGGTTACCAGGATAATGCCGTAGGGCTTATAGATAATCTCCTTAAATTTTTTGAGGGTATCTTCCTGAAACCCTAATTCTTCTAATTCTACTATTCCCTGTGTTTTATCCAATATGCGGATAGAGACGTGTTCTCCATATATGGTGGGAAAAGTGGCTACTCTTAAATCTATGTCTCTACCTAAGACCTTTGTCTGGATGCGGCCATCCTGCGGAAGCCTGCTTTGAGCAATGTCCATTTCCGCCATAATTTTTAGGCGCGAGATGACCGCCAGTTGAAGTTTTTTGGCCGGTGGCTCGGTTTCATGCAATACCCCATCTATGCGCAGGCGGCAATAAAAACCATCTTCCTGCGGCTCTAAGTGGATGTCGCTGGCGCCGGATTTCACTGCCTCCTCTATTAATTGGTTTACAAGTTTTATCACCGGTGCTTGGGATGCTTCCTGAACGAGTTTAGAAGGTTCTCCTTCGGGTTTCGGGATAGGGGTTTCGGAATACGGGATACGTTCCCCAAAACCTGTTAGCGGTTCTATGATTCCATAGAACCTGGCAATCGCCTCTTTTATACCTGTGGGTGTAGCAAGAACAGGTTTTATGCGCAAACCGCCGCTCAAACAGCTGAGTTCATCTATGGCAGCTATATCCAGAGGATTGGTCATTGCCACCTTTAAAGAATCTCCCACCTTAAATATGGGAATAGCCTTTAGTCTTAAGGCACAATCTTTAGGGATAAGTTGAGTTGCTTCGGTTTCTATTTGATAGGTAGACAAATCCACAAAGGTGAAACCTAACTGCTCAGAAAGGGCGCGGGCAATATCTTCCTCTCTGGCAAATCCGCGTCTTACCAGGATCTCGCCAATTTTACGGTTAGTCCGCTCAACCTCCTTGAACGCTTCTTTAAGCTGGTCTTCAGTGATTACGCCTTTCTCCAATAAATATTCGCCGATTAGTTTACGCTCTTCTGCCATGCATTACCTCACTTCTGACATCTGACTTTAGATTGCTGAGTACTTTATCTGCACTACGCGCCTGGCTTTATTAACCTCACCTGTTCCGGTCAGGGTAGAGGTTTGAAAATTATGCCTTGCCCAAAAAAATCCATCGCCTAATTTTTTCTTCGGGATATTCCCCTGGCCATCACCATCAGGATCAATATCAAATCTTAATTCCCAGAGCGCTTTGGAGATGCCTGCCTCAGCCAGATAGAGGCTCTTTAGCCTGTCTAATTGCATCTGGGAATAAGCAGTGCGTGAGAATAAAAAAGCAATCAGGCTCATCCCTAAAGCTACCAGAAAAGCGAGGATGATTATGGTTGTGATTAAAACCGCGCCATTCCTACCAATCAATCGGCTTCTGGCCTTCATATTCTCCCCATTTTCTATCCAAAGACTCATCTAAATTTATGTGCACTTCTGCAGTATCAGTATAATAAACCCAGCCGCCTTCTCTGGTTATCGGTTCTTCAGGAGAAGTTATATCAATGAATTCATTCTTACCCGATTTACTGCTAATCATCTCAGGAGGAATCTTAGTAAGATATGGTTTTTTCACCCCCACATCAAGATAGTAGGTATCTAAAAGTTCCTGTAGACTACTTGGGTACCTTCCCTCCTTTGCCCTGAATAAAGTTATGCGGGTGCGCAGGGTATCCAGATTGGTCTTGGTGGCGGTGAGGCGCGCTTCTGTGTCAAAACCAATGAAATTCGGAATCATCGTTGCAGCCAAAATTGCGATGATACTGATGACAATCAAGAGTTCAATTAAGGTAAAGGCGTTGGTTCGTTTAAATTTTATTCTTTTCATAGTATTTGCTCCATTTTCAATGACGAAATACTTTTATCAAATTGAATATTGGTAAAAGCACAGAGAGCGCGATAAATGCCACCATCACGCCCATCGCCAGTAAAAGCAATGGCTCTAAGGCAGCGGTAATATTTCTTATGGTATAATCAACCTCTCGATCGTAAAACTGAGCCACCTCAGTGAGCATCTGGTCTAATTTTCCGCTCTTCTCACCTAAAGAGACCATCTGAATTACTGTAGGAGGAAAAACTCCGCTTGCCTTGAAAGGTTCGGTTAAGGACTGTCCTTCGGTTATGGCAGAGCGGATATTATCAATCACCCGGCTGATAACCGAATTTCCCACAGTCTTTTCGGTAACTGAAAGTGCTTCTAATATAGAAACGCCTGATTTTATCAATGCGCCCAAGGTGCAAGAAAACCGCGCCACGATTAATTTAAGATACAACTGGCCAAAAAGCGGCAGCCGCAAGAGATAAAAATTAAACTTGTATCTACCCTTCTCAGTCTTTATATACCTTCTAAACCAGAATATAAAAATACCCGCTGCGGCGATAACTAAAAGCCAGAGGCGGCGCAGCAAAAAACTTATCCCCAGTAAAATTTGAGTGGCTAAAGGAAGCTTCGCCTCATAAGTCTCAAAGACCACGACAAATTTTGGTATGATATCTATCAAAAGAAAGCTTACAATGATTATTGCCACAGTTACTAAAATTAAAGGATAGGTCATTGCTGATTTTATGCGGGTCTTAACTTCCAATTCCTGTGCCCCTAATTGAGCAAGCCTGTCCAGAACCTCATCAAGTATGCCGGCGGTCTCACCCACCTTTACCATACTTACAAATAAATCAGAAAATATATCCGGATGTCTGGCCAGGCCTTCAGAAAATGAAACTCCTGCCTGAATATCTTTTAAGACAGTATTTATGGTGCTTTTCAAGAGTTTATTTTTTGTCTGCTCAGCGATGCTGGAAAGGGCAGTGGTTATGGCGATGCCAGATTTAAGCAGAGAAGAAAGCTGGCGGCTAAAAAAGATAAGTTCTGACTTGTGAGTTTTCTTAAGCTTCTGCCAGAAATCCGCAAGGTTAATCTTAAGTTGCGCCTCTTCTTCAATAGAGATAACGCTATAGCCTATGCTACGCAAAGACATTGCTGCGGAGAGTTCATTTTCCGCTTCTACCGTTGCGGTCAATAGCTCACCCTGCCTGTCGCGGGCTTTATAAGTGTATGTAGGCATATTTAATTTTTTGTTTCAAATACATATGCTGGCTCAATGATCGGTTCATAGCGCCGGGGTAAAGGAATAAGAAAAGTTACCACCTCATAAACACCTGCCACAGTCCTGCCAATGGCTTTGGCTATGCCCTTAAAAGGCCCTACGATTAAACCTGCCATATCGCCGGATTTCTCCACATTCCTTCCTATTTCCTTGGGAATCTCAATCCAGCCAGTGGCAGTATTAGTTATGCCCCGGCCGAGTTTTTCTATAGGGTCGCCAGCATAGACAAGTCCACAGTCAACAGTCCACAATCCATAGATTATTAGAAATAGTATAAATAATTTTCTTTGCATCATTGCCCTCCCTGTATAATGCCTTTGTTTCCAGTTATTTCCCTGTCTTCTGACCGCAGACGCCGAACAGCAGGTTTTTTCTGTTCAGGGATAAGTTGAAGCGCTTTCCTTTTTTCTAAGTCAGCGAGTTTCTTATTGATATGCTCAACCATCCGCCTTGACTTACCTACATAGGGAGAGTCGGGATAGCGCTCAATCAACTGCGAAAAGACTTTTTTTGCTAAATCCAAATCCGCAAAATAATCATAGGCAATAAGCCCGGCCCGAAAAAGAGCGCCGTCTGCCTTTTCGTTTCCGGGAAATTGTTGAGCGAGCTGTTTATAACGGTCTAAGGCCTCGGACATTCTCGTCTCTTTATCTTTTCTGCGCGATATCAGGCCTTCATCCTTTTCCAAATCGCGCGCCTCTTCCCAGAGTTGATTTACTACTACCCGTTCGCCGGTCAGTTCTATATTGACCGCTACCTCTCTTTGTCTGGTAGCTTCAATTACCTTCATCTCTTCAGGTGTGCGGATGATACGTGGAGTAATGAAAACTACCAACTCAGTAGAGGTCAAATCTGAGCTTGCCTTGGTAAATAGCCAGCCCAAGATAGGAATATGGCCGATTATCGGAACTCTACCTTTTACCCGGTCATCCTGCCTCTTTATCAGACCTCCGATAATAATCGTCTCTCCATCTCTGACTCTGATGGTAGCGTCTGCTTCTCTTGTAGCAATGCGCGGGCCAGCATCAAGCGATGAAGTCAGCGAGGAAACCTCTGGGTGAACAGACATCGTAATCCAGCCATCAGGCGAAACCTGGGGAGTTACGCGCAGGGTTGTGCCGATATCCACAAATTTTGTCGTCTCAGTGGTGCCGGTTGTAGTCTGAGTTTTTTCTTTATAGGGGTATCTTTCTCCAATAATGATGCGGGCTTCTTTACCGTTTAAGGTAGCAATAGATGGTGAGGCTAAAAGATGCGCCTTCTGGTCCTGGATAAGGGCATCTAAAGTAACTGTCCCGGACAGGCCCTTAAAAGTAAGAGTGGTTATCTTAAGTTGACCTCCGGATAAAGTTGAGGAAGGACCAGCCATCGTCTGGCTTCCTGCTAATTCCTCTTGATATCTGGTCTTGCGGTCAAATAGACCCTTTATATCGCCGGCAGGTTTATAATCCACAGTGTAAGTAACCCCGAAGTTTTGATAGTCTTTTTCGGTAATATCCACTAATTTTGCTTCAATTAAAACCTGGATGGGAGGAATATCTATATCTTTAAGCACTAGTTTCACTTTTTCAATACTGGAAGGAAAATCTGTGAGCACCAGACTATTGGTTGCCTCATTGATGCGGATATCGCCTTTGGATGAGATGGCTTTTTGCAGCAATCCACTTGCTTCAGAGGCAGTGAGATATTTAAGCGGAATGGTAACCGTAACCACATCAATACCTTCTAATCCCGGGCCAGGAGTAATATAAATGAGATTGCCTTTACGAGTAAAGGTATAGCCATTGACCTTTAAAACTGCATTCAATGCCTCATCAACAGTTACATCTCTGAGTGCAACCGTAACTTTTCCTTTAATGTCTTTTGTGGCCACCAGATTTAAGTTATAAGAATAAGATAGCGCCCGCAGAACGCTGGAAAGCTCAGCGTCTTTGTAGTCAAGGGTAACTAATTCTGTTGGTTCGTTGGTTCGTTGGTTCGTTGGTTCGTTGGTGGTTTGGCCTACAACTGTAGTTTTAGAAGCCTGCGGAACTTCTGATAAAACAGCAGGCGGTGATTCTGCCTGGGCGTAGCCCTGGCTATCATCGCTGTATCCTAAAGAATTAAAAAATAAAAATATAAAATTAAAAATTAAAACGAACCGAAAAATATTTTTGGTCTTCATTTTTCTCTCCTTATCAACTCAATGAACTCTATCAACCCAATAAACTCTATAAACTCTTATTCTCTCTCCAGCGTCAAAACCGTGCTTTCTCTTCCATCAGTAAGTATGACCATATTAGGTAAAATCTGTTTTACTTTTTTATTGCCGATAATATCCCCCACTCTGTACACCTCATTATTTATGATTGCAGTAGGGGTTTTGCCGCTTGCTATAATACCTGATAATTGAAATTCCTCTTTCTTTGCTCCTTCTTGAGCTGGCCGAAACTTTGAGAGAAAAGGGTTACGCTCTATGGCCAGTGGCGCGGCAAATTGCGGCTCTTTAAGCTCTTCTGGCTTGGTCTCTCCTGCCTCACCCAGAAGCGTGGCCAGAGTAAACGTAACATCTGATTGCCCGGGGAAGCCGTCTTTCCTCTCTTCCATCGCAATATCAGTTGCCCTCAAGAATTGCGAGAGAGACTCTAAGCGGTTAAGATAATTGGCAAAGTCTGAGTAAGTAGAATTAATTTTCATCTCAATAATTAATTCAGCATATTCCTTCTTTTCTTTACTTGTCTTAGGCCGGATAGAGACAAAGTCAATTGGTAATCCTTGCGCCTGACGCACCAGTTCTCCTAAAAGTTGTGGTATACGGCCTGTGGTAGGTAATTGTAATTCAAAAGAAGACAGTTGCGCCTTCAAAGAATCAAGATTTCTTTTGGCAACATCCAGGGCTTCTTTTTCTTTTTGTATATCGGGGAGCTGGCTTTTTAATTTTACCAGGCGATTATTTATATTGGTCAATTCTGTTTTTACTTTTGCCAGGTGGCTAGATTGTGGTTTATAAATGGCGTTGTAATAAAAACTGAATAAAATAGCTGTAGCCAGAAAGAGCACGAGCATTCTCTGCCGCTTCTGAAGCTGGTTGAACTGCCTGGCTGTCTTCTCTATAAGCTCTTTAATTTTCGCTTTAATTTCCATTGCAGTCCTTTAAACTCAAACGAATTAACGGGTTAACGGGTTAACGGACTCTTACCTTATTGCCTTTTCTAAAACAATATGAGTAGTAACCTCAAAATTTATCACTGGTTTATCCGTGAGTTTTGCCTTCTGGGTATAGTTGAAACTGGTCTCTTTAAAATAATTTGATTCGTCAAGCCTGGCCATAAAACGGCTGACAATGGCGTTATCAAAGGTTGTTCCTGCTAAAGTTACGAGGTCCTTATTTAAGGTTACCTTGCCAATCCATAAATCCTGCGGCACCAATTCGCTTAAATGCGCCAAGACCTTTGCCCAGGCGATTGTTTCTGCCTGCGCCTGCTGGAGGATTTTAAATTTTTCTTCTATGCGCCTGGTTTCCTTCTCTATCTCTTGCTTTTGATTTTTTATCTTGGCATAAACATCTTGAGATTGTGCAAGTTTTTGCTGTAATTTAGTTATACTTTTCTTGCCTTGGCGAACAGCGAATTTGTAACGCAAAAGAAAAGTTACCTGCCAGAGATTTATAAAAATAAAAACTATGGCTGCTAACGAGACTAAACGCCTGGTGCGGGACTTAAAGATATAGCCTTTTAGCCACTTCTTAGGCGTAATCTTTTCTGCTTCTGGCGGTATTAAATTTATGCGTCTCACTCTATCCCCCTTAACGCCAGCCCCAATGCCACATTAAGACGGCAACTTAAATCATCACCTTTAAAGGATGGTTCTAAAGAACCAAAATTGACCAGAGAATCTATTATCTGGACATCTACATTCAGGCGGTTACGCAAAAAAGGCGTAAGGCCTTTAAGGAGGCTTGAGCCGCCGCTTAAAATTATTTTATCAAAGCGGGTAATTTGCGATTGCGTTACTTGATACGAAAAATACTTAAATGTGTGCTCTATATCCTGAACCATATTTTCTAATAGAGGAAGGATAACATTTCTGGCCTGCATGGCCTTGTCAGAGGAACCGGTGATAGTCTGCTCTGTGCTGGAAGCAACCAGGCCAAAGGTTTTTTTCAACAGTTCTGCCTCTTCCCAAGAAATATTACAATATTCACTTATTGCTTTGGTTAAAGAGTTTCCCGTTACATTAAGCGGCCTTGTAGATATGAGTTCATTATCGCAAATTATGCTTAGTGATGTCTTACCTGCGCCGAAATCTAAAAAGAGGATTACTTCGTCGGCAGCGGCTTTTTTGGTATAATTCAATACCGCTAAATCCGCTAATGGTTCTATATCTAAGGCTTGAGGGTTAAAGCCCGCTGATTCTAAAAGCGCCATCTGTTCAAATATGTCTTTCTTGGGGGCATAAACTGCCAGAACGCCAATCTGTAACCCTAAAAATTTTGCCTTTTGACCTTCCAGAACAATATAATCCAGAGAGAGCTCATTAAGGTCTGCTTGAACAGTCTGTCTTATCTCCCAACGCAGGGCTTTGTCTATTTCAGACGCCGGCATCTGCGGCAATCTTATGAGCTCAACCTTAAAAGACGGATAAGGCGCTATGGCAAAACAATCTCCTTTTAGTCCTTTTTCATTGACGAGCTTTTTTAAAATTTCCGGTAATATTCGCTGCCTTGCTTCTAAATTATGTCCTTGCCCCGTTAGAAATTTTTGTTTTCCCTGTTGATAAAGCGGTATTTCTAACGGGGCTTGCGCTTCTTTAGGTAACTCTTCAATAGCCAGATTTATGAGCTTTATTTCGCCAGCCTGGTCACAGGCAAGCTGGATGACCTTGATGGAATTTGTGCCGATATCTAAACCAAAAGGAAATCGTTTTTTGATAATGGGTAAGCCACTTACAGATTTTCCGCTCACCGTTTTGCCTAAGGTGGCTTTGGCTCCTTTGGGGATAAAAAGGCTGGAGAGTCGTTTTTTGACCTGGCGACTGAATATGGAACTAACTATGTCTGGTTTAAGCGGCTGCTTCTCTTGTGGCATTTAATTGTTGGGTTTGCGGTATTTGGTTTTCAGTTTGTGCAAACCGGTCGCCATAACCAGTTAATGCAATAACTTCTTCGGTTAAGGCCCAGCGATCCTGCGCTCCTTGTGATTTCGGTTCATAAAGATGAATCGGTTTTTTATAGATCGGCGCCTCGCAGAGCTTCACATTGTTATGGATTACAGTTTCCAAGACCATATCCTTAAAATAGTCTCTGATCTGTTCTAACATCTGATGCGCTACTTTTGTGCGGGTGTCAAATAGGGTGGCTAATATTCCTAAAATTTCTAATTCAAAGTTTAATCTCTCTCTTATGATATCAATGGTGGAAAATAATTCTTTCATCCCCTCCAGGGAATAATAATGTGTCTGTATGGGTATAAGCACAGAATTAGCCGCCACCAGGGCATTTATAGTAATGAGATTAAGACTGGGAGGACAATCAAGGAAAATAAAATCGTAACCCCCTTATCAATCTTAGTTTGCGCAGGGCAATTTTAAGAACAGTCTCTCTTCCCAGCATATCCGCCAATTCTAATTGCGCTCCGGAAAGAATTGAATTTGCCGGAGCAATGTCAAGATTATCAACCGGGCCCCTCTGAATAATGGATTCCAAGCCGATGTTATTTATCAAAACATCATAAACTGATTTTTCAAGATTTTCCACATCTACGCCCAGCCCTAAACTGGCGTGGGCCTGCGGATCCAAGTCCACTAGAAGAACTTTATAGCCTTTTTGGGCAAGGCAGGCAGATAAATTTATTGCCGTGGTGGTCTTGGCGCAACCGCCTTTTTGATTGCAGATAGCGATGGTGAGATTCTTAGGCAAAAATTTGGTTTGTAATCCAGAAATAGCATTTGTTTTATTTCCTGGAATAATGGCGCCTTCGGATTTCTTTTGTCTATATTTAGCGATAAAATTCTTCAGGTCGTTTAGCATCTTTTACCTCCTTGCCTGCCGAGGCAGGCAAAAACAAAAAACCCCGTTAGATAATCTTCTCTATCTAATAGGGCAAGTTTAAACGCCGTTAGAAAATCTTCGATTTCTAACGGGGCAAATCTTAAAAAATTGTTAGTTAGGGTGTTTCTTTGAGAGAGAGAGAG
>JAGUWZ010000104.1 GCA_020062065.1 Candidatus Omnitrophota bacterium | reverse complement strand
TCATTTTGTTCACTCCTTTCTTACTTCCTTACATCCTTACTTTCAATAAAAGCACAACTTAAAAAAGTTGGGTTGTCAAGAAAAGTTTTAGCCTAAACTTTTCTTGATCCTGGTAGTAGTTTTGAGCTCTTGGAAGCGCTCCAACGAACTGGTAGGACCTAACCATGAGGTTTACATATAGATTAAACTTATTTTAACCTCGGGGGTTAAAAAGAAAGGAGTTCTTTTAAAAGCCCAAACTGTTACTCCACATAATACCTCAGTGCAGCTGTTACATCAGAATGTCCTACAGAAGAAACCTGTAAGGCGTTTGTTACTGCATCGACCGCTCGAAGTTCGCCTAAGCCTTAAGAATGGCTGTCCTATTACACTACCTTTGACAAATAAATTGGGAACTATTTGTTATTCTTTAATTTCTCAGGGTGATGCTTTACAACTTCGGCTTGAACCAAATAGATCACGTCTTCTGCGATATTAGTAGTATGATCACATATACGCTCCAAGAAGCGAGCTATTAGTAATAACTGAACCGCTCTTGGCGCAGTAGTCCCATCTTTCACCATATAATCTTCAATAAGTTCTTTTTGTATGGCGTTGCGAAGTTGATCAGCTTCGGAATCGGATAGCAATACCTTTTTAGCTAAAGCAATATCTCCCCTCACAAATGAGTCTATGGACATCTTAACCATATTTTGCGCAACAGCCGCCAGTTTAGGTATATCAATTAATGGTTTTAAAAGAGGCTTATCCACTATTTCAAGCGTCCGCTGGGCTATATCTACCGCAATATCTGCTATTCTTTCCAAGTCAGTATTTATTTTCATCCCAGTGGTAATAAAGCGGAGGTCACCAGCCATAGGTTGATAGCGCGCTATCAAATCAATGCATTTTTCATCTACCGCTAATTCCAATTTATCAATATTGGAATCATTTTCTATGACACTCTTAGCCATATCCCTATCCCGATTTTTCAGCGCTTCAATTGATTTATAAATAACTTCTTCTGCCAAAGCGCCCAGCTTAAGAATATCCTTATTCAATTCTTTTAGTTCTTGATCAACATGCCGTTCCATTTTAAACCTCCGATTTTTATCCGTATCTTCCGGTAATATAATCTTCTGTGCGCCTATCACCTGGCGCGGTAAATATTTCTTCTGTTTTTCCAAATTCTATTAGTTCACCTAAAAGCATAAAACCCGTATCATCTGAAACACGCGCTGCCTGCTGCATATTGTGGGTAACTATTATTATAGTATATTTATTCTTTAGTTCCCGCATTAATTCTTCGACTCTTGCGGTTGCTTGCGGATCTAAGCTAGAGCAGGGCTCATCCATTAACAAGACATCAGGCTTAACCGCAATGAGCCTGGCAATACAAAGCCTTTGTTTCTCTTCTAAGGATAATTTTAAAGCGGGCTCATTTAGCTTATCTTTTAACTCCTCCCACAAAAGAACCCCCTTAAGGCTTGTTTCCACTATTTCATCTAATTTATCCCTGGTTACACCCTCCCCATGAATCTTCTCTGCGAAAACTATATTTTCATAAATTGACAAAGGAAATGGATTGGGACGCTGAAACACCATTCCTACTTTTTTACGCAAGACTACTAAATCTGTCTGAGAATTCAGAATATTAGTATCTTCAATTAGGACTTCTCCATCCGTACGCACGCCATCAATTAAATCATTCATACGATTGAAGACCCTAAGAAGAGTAGATTTGCCACATCCCGAAGGGCCGATGATGGCAGTAATCCTGTTTGCCTCAAAGCTTGAATTTATGTCTTTAAGAGCATGAAAGCCACCGTACCAGAGATTCAAATTTTTAGTTATTATCTTTGCCATTATCCAAATTTCCCTCTGATATAACCATCCGTGCGTTTGTCGAAGGGTGCAGTAAAGATTTTATCTGTTCTATCCAGCTCGATAAGCTCGCCATTTAAAAAGAAAGCTGTCCTATCGCCAACCCTGGCTGCTTGCTTTACGTTATTTGTTACTAAAACGATTGTATATTTTTGTTTTAGTTTAACCATAGCCTCTTCTACTTTCGCTGTAGAAATAGGATCAAGCCCAGAACATGGTTCATCAAATAAGATTACTTCAGGCCCTACTGCTAACGTCCTTGCAATACAAAGGCGCTGCTGCTGCCCTCCTGATAATTTAAAAGCCGATTCCTCCAGCCGATTTTTTACTTCCTCCCAGAGATATGCTTGCTGTAATGCTTCTTCTACTTTTTCTTCCAGCTTTTTTTTCTTTCTTTCTCCATGCATCCTAAGCCCATAGGATACATTCTCAAATATGGATAAGGGGAGCGGCAAGGGCAAGGCAAATACCATGCCTATCTTACGGCGCAATACCTCTATATTAATTCCCCTTATATCTTCCCCTTCTATCTCTACCGCTCCGGTCATCTTAAAATTCGTATTAAGGTCATTTAAACGATTAAGCGTGCGTAAAAAAGTTGTCTTGCCACTATTTGCAGGTCCAATTATGCTTAAGATTTCATTAGATTGAATCTCCATATTCACCTGCTTTAAGGCATGGATAGAGCCAAACCAAATATTTAAATCGTGTATTTTGAACTTTACCATTTTTTATTTTTCCTGAATTTATAACGGATGATTATCGCCACTAAGTTCATAAACAAAACTAATGTTAGTAATACCAGCGCCGTTCCATAACGCACT
Organism: Candidatus Omnitrophota bacterium; assembly: GCA_020062065.1. Classification (GTDB taxonomy): domain Bacteria; phylum Omnitrophota; class Gorgyraeia; order Gygaellales; family Profunditerraquicolaceae; genus JAGUWZ01. The sequence continues at coordinate 3,295 of JAGUWZ010000104.1, read as the reverse complement.
TTTTCATCGACATTAGGCACCTGGGTTGAGATAACATAAAGATGGTAGGGTAAAGCCATTGCCTGATCGAAGATAGACTTAGGCAGTTGTGGTAGGTAAAAAGCCGCAACAGTAAAAAGTATGGGCGCTGTCTCTCCTGCTGCTCGCCCCAAACCTAAGATCGTTCCGGTCAGTATTCCGGGTAGGGCATTCGGCAAAACAATGTGTCTGGTGGTCTGCCATTTACTTGCGCCTAAAGATAAACTTACCTCGCGGAAAGAATACGGAACACTTTCTAATGCTTCGCTTGAAGCAGTAATAATTACAGGAAGGATCATAATTCCAAGCGTAAGCGAACCAGAAAGAATTGATGCTCCAAATTTTAAAAATACTACAAAAAGGGCTAGGCCAAAAAGTCCATAAACTACAGAGGGTACGCCTGCCAGATTAACAATTGCTAATTTTATAATCCGGGTAAGCATATTGTCTTTTGCATATTCGCTTAAATATATGGCTGAAAGAAGACCTATTGGTAAAGCAAAGATAATCGCTCCTGTAACTAGATATAATGTCCCTATAATTGCCGGCAATATTCCGCCTGCGCGCATTCCTTGCCGCGGTATATCCGAAAGGAATTGCCAGTTAATCGCAGGCAATCCTTTTTGGATAATAACCACAACTATCAGTCCAACCGGTATGATTATTAAAAGTGTGGCTAAGAATAAAAAGAAAAATGCGATATTCTGCGTTCTGTAAGGATTTTTCATTGTTGTCTTTTGTGCAGAAATAAATCTGCGCTTACGTTAATTGCAAAGCTAATAACAAACAGGACTATGCCGATGGCAAACAAAGCAAAATAATGTTCGCTGCCTACTACCGCCTCTCCCATTTCAGCGGCAATAGTAGCGGTTAAAGTTCTTACGGGCACTAAGATGCTCTTGGGTATAACCGCAGCGTTACCAGTAATCATCATCACTGCCATAGTTTCACCGATTACTCGACCGATCCCAAGCATAACTGCAGCAAGTATGCCGCTTGATGCTGCTGGAAGCATTACCCGCCATATCGCCTGCCAGTGTGTCGCTCCTAAGGCAAGAGCGCCTTCTTTATACGTCTTAGGGACAGAATACAAGGCATCCTCGGCAATAGAAACTATGGTGGGCATGGCCATAAACGCCAACATTATTGAACCAGATAAAGCAGTCAGACCTGTTGGTAGATGAAAGATATTTTTTACTAAAGGGACAAGGGTTACCATGCCGATAAAACCTAAGACAACGCTGGGAATAGCTGCTAACAACTCTATCCCTGCCTTAAGAATCTCCTTGATCTTTAATGGGGCTATCTCAGCGATATAAATAGCACAACCAACGCCTATGGGTATGGAAATGATTGCCGCTCCCAAAGTAACTAATAGAGACCCTAGAATTAACGGCAGGATTCCTAACTGCGCAGGCTCTGAAATAGGATACCAGCTCTTACCAAAGAGAAATTTTAAAGGGTTTACAGTCTTAAATACTGCAAGCCCCTCTTTAAGCAAGAATAAAAAAATCAGCACTACAAAGAATATTGAAGCTAAACCGCAAATTAAGATTAATTTTTCAATAATAAACTCTTTTAGCTTACGCATATATTTTATTTATTAACTGGCACAAAATCTGTCACCAAAACAATATCCTGCCCTTCTTTAGAAAGCGCAAAATCTATAAAATTCTTTACCGCGCCTTCCGGCATGCCGTTGGTATAGAGAAATAACGGCCTTGAAATCGGGTATTTACCATTTATGACGTTCTCTATTGTCGGCGCTTCATATTCTGATTTCTCATCTTTGGCTATATGTAATGGCTTTTGTTTTTTCGAAATATACCCCATTCCATAGTAACCAATAGCAGCGGGATTCCCTGCTACTTCATCTGCGATTGCCTGAGAAGATGAAAGCATTAAAGCGCTTGGGGCAAATTCTTCTTTGCTATTAGGCTCATTCTTTCTTAAGACATGTTCCTTAAAATAAACATGGGTTCCAGAGTTAACTTCGCGCGAGAGTATCACAATCTTCTCATTTTTCCCACCTAATTCTTTCCAATTAGCAACTCTGCCGGTAAAAATTGCTGCCAGTTGATCTATAGTAAGCTTGCTTACGGGGTTATTCGGATTCACAACAACCGCAAGGCCATCTAATGCCACTTTTATTTCATTAGGATTTATGCCTTTTTGCTTGGCAAGACTAATTTCCTTCTCTTTGATATTCCTTGAACTCATAGCAATATCACAGGTGCCGCTGATGAGACTCGATAGACCTGTGCCTGAACCTCCGCCTGTAACAGCTACGAAATTAGTAGGATTTTTCTCCATATACTTTTCAGCCCAGGCCTGGCCTAAATTAACCATAGTATCCGAACCTTTGACTTGTATTAAATTTTTAGCTTTTGCCGCAAATGCGGAAGTTGCGAATGTAACCACTATCAGAACGAATAACAATCTCTTAAACACGCATTCCTCCTAGTTTATAGCATATTTTACCTATATTATGCCTAGGTGAAGTTAATGTAAAATCTATGTGAAATCTTAAAACGCTATCTTTAGCTTCGTCCCCAACACATTGACATCTACCCACTTTCCTGAACTTTTGGCGCTCTGCAGCATATAATAAATTTCTGCTTTCAAATTCTTGGCCAAGTTCATACTAAACCCGGAAGAAAACCTGTTCTGGTTTAATTCGCTGGGCACACTGCCAAAAGATATAAAGATTTCATCTGAGAGATACGGCTGAATATCTATCTTGGTAAACTTCCACGGCAACTTTAATGTCGCTTTGTTACGATATCTCCAGGAGTCATCCTTATAATCAAAATTTCGGTATTCCATGCGGTTACGATCCTCAAATTTAAACCCCTCTAGATCCCAAACTAATGTTGCGGTTAGATAAGGTTCGTTTTCCGGTTTAAATTTTCCTTTAACTAATTCATAAATTTGACGATATCCTCCTCCAATATTCAACCAGCTTCGCAGGTCATAAAAGAACCCGACGTCGTAGTGTTGATAATAAAATTCGTGGGCATTACTTCCCCAGCGAAATTCTTCTTCAATTGCTAATTTTAATTCCTTGTTAATTTTTAATTCCTCTACATCAGTATTCCATATTTGAAAATCTCCGTCCTCGTAAGCATAAACCTTTGGTGTCAAAAGTAAGACTAATCCGATTGTCAAAAAAATCGTTTTCTTCATCTTGTTTCCTTTTGAGAATAATAAGCTGATTTAATAACTAGTAAAATGATAATCAACCCAATTTTAACGCAGATATTCGCAAATCAAACGC
>JAGUWZ010000139.1 GCA_020062065.1 Candidatus Omnitrophota bacterium | reverse complement strand
TTACCTCATCTCTAGAGAAGCCATTTGATACTGTTTTGCGTTTAAATTCAAATTACGATTTTAATGCTAAAGCAGTTGAATCTACCCTTGGTTATGAAATTAGAACCCTTTTTAAAAAACAGACTATCCTGGGATTTGAGATATTTGATTTTGAGTCCAGCAAAGCCAAAAACGATGTTTCCGGAGGCAAGGTTTTCCTGCGTAAAGAATTGTGGCCAGCCAGTTACGGTATTTTCGACGCCAATGACCATATTAGTTTATATTTTATCCGTAACCAGAAAATAGAAAACACTGATTACCTGAATGCCAAAGAGGATATCACTCAACTGCATTATCGCAAAAGAGATGAATCCATATTTGGTATTACCGGCTCTCTGGGTCGTTACGGACCATATGCTGATCCTGATTATGGCTGGAAGTTAATCCCTACCCAGGAATTTGCCGGCCACTTTTTCGGAGGGACTGAATCTTTCTGGAGGACAAGCGTAGAGCTGAATCAATATCGCTTGCTCCTGCCTAAATATAATCATAAAATTGCCAGCCGGATGAAATTAGGTTGGGGTGGATCCGATGATAAAAAACTTTTTCAATTAGGAGGAGCCGAGGGTTTGCGCGGCTATAGCCTAAAGACCATTGAAGGAAGCCATATGATATTAGGCAACCTCGAATACAGGCTCCCCGTAGCAAGCAATATCAATTTATATTTTATGAATAATGTATTTGGTTTAGATAAACTACAAATGGTAGGTTTTTTTGATCTGGGAAAAGCCTGGTTTGCAGATTTTTCGGAAAGCGATTTTAAAAAAGATGCAGGATTGGGCTTGCGTTTCCATTTTGATTTGTTGGGATTTTTAGAGAGAGCGGTTTTTAGGATAGATCTTGCCTGGCCGATAAATGACTCCCAAAAAGAACCCCAATTATGGTTTGGAATAAGTCAGACATTTTAATAAGGGAAGCCCTGGATAGAGTCAGGAGGGGATTTACAAAAGAGAGCTCTTGGAAGCTGCCTATTTCTTCCATAACCAATTGTTGCAGATAAAATTACGTAAACTGTCTATATATATCTTGCATAAGCTATTATTTTTGTTAGAATTAATAGGGGGTTATTAGAAATGCCTATCTACGAATTTGAATGTAAAAAATGTAGATCGAGGTTTGACTATTTGGTGCGCGCAAGTCAAGATGGAATTTCCTGCCCTAAATGCAAAAGTAAGAATTTGAGACGGCTTATTTCTAGTTTTGCCTTTAATTCTAAAGATTCGCAGGGAAATATTACGGCTTCCTCCTCTGGCTGCAGTGGTTGTTTGAGACCTCATTGTTCTACGTGTTCAAGATAAAAGATGGTGAATAAAAATCGTTTAATAAAACTCATTAGAGAATTAATCAGGATAGATTCCCAGAATCCTCCTGGCGATGAATTCCGGATTGCCTGTTTTGTAAAAAATTATTTGCGAACATTAAGGATAAAGGCTAAGACTTACGAGTTTAAAAAAAGACGTACCAATGTAGTGGCGGTTCTATCAGGCAGAAATAATAAACGTTCTCTTCTGATTACTCCCCATTTAGATACCGTGCCTTCTGGCAAGAGTTGGAGTTTTAAACCTTTTGCAGGGAAGATTTATAAAGAGAAAATTTTTGGATTAGGGGCGACTGATTGCAAGGGTAACCTGGCTTGCGCATTAGAGGCAATAAATAGTTTGGTTGAAGAGAGAATAGTTTTAGATTACAATTTAATCTTTGCGGCAACAGCAGATGAAGAAAGCGGCTCTAACTTAGGTTTAATTCCTTTATTGGAGAAGGGGATAATAAGGGCCGATGCCGCGGTGGTCTTAGACGCTGATGATTTTGATATCGTAATTACCCAAAAAGGACTTATGCATTTAAAGGTAAATATAAAAGGCAAGAGGGCGCACGGAGCTTATCCCTGGCGGGGCGAGAACGCTATAGATAAAGCCTTAAACTTACTTAGGGATTTAAAAAGTTTGAGGTTTAGTTATAAAAAAAATAGATATCTTGGGCCGCCCACTATGAATATTGGCACAATTAAAGGCGGAGACAAAGTTAATGTGGTTGCAGACTGGTGTGAGTTTGAATTAGATTTTCGTTTCTTGCCAGGCATGTCGGCAGAAGGAATGCTTAAAAGGATAGAAAAAATTATACAAAAAAAGACCCAGAACTTTAAAATAGAAATAGAAGGGATTCAAAAGCCTTACTATATTGATAAAACGCACCCTTTGGTAAATTATCTAAAAAAAGCAATAGAGAAGACCAAAATCAAGCCACAAGTTAAAGGGTCAGAAGGAGCAACCGCCATAACTTTTTTCCAAAATAAAAATATACCTGCAATTGCTGCGGGATTTGGTTGTGAGGGGCAAGCCCATATGGTGGACGAGTATATCAGAATAGATAATTTATATAAAGGCGCTTTGGTTTTAGTGGATTTTTTGAAAAGCTTTAAATTTAATTAGGCGATGTTGGGAAAAATTTGAGGAGAAAAAATGAAAGAAAAAAATTTTTATAAAAACCCCGTATTAAAGAATCCTTATCTTATTGTTGCCTGGCCAGGGATGGGAGAAGTCGCGTTTAAGGCAGTTGCTTATCTCATAGATAAACTAAAGGCGGAAGAAATTGCCGAGATTCCCTCAAAAGAATTTTTTTATTTAACTGAAAGCATTATCCAGAAAGGTATAATAAGTCTACCCCCATCCCCTTACAGTAAGTTATATTATTGGAAGGATAAATCTGGCAGGAATGATTTGCTCATGTTTTTAAGCGATGCCCAGCCAGATTTGGCAAAAGCAGAAGAGTATTGCGCCAGGTTAATTTCGCTTGCCAAAAGTTTCAAGGTAAAAATGGTAGTTAGTTTTGCGGCAATGCCTCAAGCCATAGACCATAGCCAACAACCAAATGTATGGTTTAGCGCAACGTCGCAAGAGATAATTAACAGTTTGAAAAAATACAACATGCAATTGCTTAGCGAGGGTCAAATCAGCGGTTTGAACGGTTTATTTTTAGGTATGGCTAAAGGGCAGGGTTTGGAAGGGTTTTGTTTGCTGGGTGAGATACCGCTTTACGCCATTCAGATTGAAAACCCCAGGGCCTCATATGCAGTTTTGGAAATTATTTGCAAGATACTGAATATCCAAATTGATTTTTCTCATCTCATTGAACAGGCGCATGCTATAGAAGGACAGATTAACAGTCTCCTTGACCATCTTAAATTGGGTTCGATGCCGGCTCCCATTGGAGAAGAGGAGATAGAAAAGATAAAAAAATCCTTAAGCCAGCTGACCAAATTACCGCTTTCAGTGAAAGAAAAAATTGAAAAACTTTTTAGTCTGGCAAAGACCGACATTTCCAAAGCCAATGAGTTAAAGACTGAACTGGACCAATGGAATGTTTATAAAGAATATGAGGATAGATTTTTAGATTTGTTCAAGAAGACAAAGGATAAGAATAATTAGTGGAAGTTAAATTAAAAGCGGTTATTTTTGATTTAGGAAGAGTCCTCATAGATTTTGACCATTGGATAGCTGCAAAAAAGTTAG
>JAGUWZ010000155.1 GCA_020062065.1 Candidatus Omnitrophota bacterium | reverse complement strand
GGAATATGGTTTAAGAGTGGATAAATTCAAATTCGTCTCCAAATTCAAGCCCTGTGGTGACCAACCCAAAGCAATAGAAAAGCTCATTGCATCAGTCCAATCCGGTAAGAGATATTTGACTCTCCTGGGGGTCACGGGTTCCGGAAAAACTTTTACCCTAGCCAATGCCATTGCCAAAATCAACCTGCCGACGCTGATAATTTCCCATAATAAAACCCTGGCTGCCCAACTCTATTCCGAATTTAAAGAGTTTTTCCCCCACAATGCAGTTGAGTATTTCGTCAGTTACTACGATTATTATCAACCTGAAGCTTACATCCCATCAACCGATACTTATATAGAAAAGGATTCTTCAATAAATGATAGATTGGACCGCTTGAGGCTCTCTGCGACAAGCTCGCTTTTGTCGCGTAGAGATGTCCTGATTGTGGCTTCTGTGTCCTGTATTTATAACCTCGGTTCACCAGAAGAGTATAAGGGACTTTTGGTTTTCATTGAAAAGAATCAGAACATCTGCCGCGATGAACTAATAAAAAGATTTATCCAGATACAATATGAAAGAAATGACTATGAATTCAGCCGTGGGAAAGTGCGGGTGAGGGGTGATGTCGTAGATATATTTCCTACTTATAAAGAAAAGGCTATTCGCATAGAACTATTTGGAGATACAATAGAAAAAATCAGTCAAATTGACCCAGTCTCAGCAAAACCTTTGGAGACACTGGAAAAAATCGCGATATATCCAGCAAAACATTTTATAGTTTCTCAAGAACTTCTTAAGTCAGCGATTAAATCAATCGAATGGGAATTAGAGGATCATCTTAAATTCTTGAAAAAAAATAATAAGTTATTGGAAGCCCAAAGGCTTGAAAGCCGCACCCATTATGACATAGAAATGCTCTCTGAAATCGGCTACTGCCATGGGATTGAAAACTATTCCCGCCATATCTCAGGCCGACCTCCGGGTTCTCGTCCTTATTGTTTAATCGATTATTTCCCCGAAGACTTCTTAATCATAATTGATGAATCCCATGTAACTATACCCCAGTTAAGAGGAATGTACGAAGGCGACGTTGCCAGAAAAAAGACTTTAGTGGAATACGGCTTCAGATTGCCTTCTTGTCTGGATAATCGTCCTCTAAAATTTAACGAATTCAATGAATTAGTCAAGAAAATTGTTTTTGTCTCTGCCACTCCTGATGAATATGAAATAAATTTGAGTAAAGGAGGGGTTATAGAGCAAATTATTCGTCCCACCGGAATAGTAGACCCGGAAATTATTGTAAAAAAGAGCGCCGCTCAGATACAGGATTTGATTAAGGAAATTAAAATGCGCGCTGCTCGGGACGAGCGAGTCCTGGTAACCACATTAACCAAAAGGATGGCAGAGGATTTAACCACCTATTTACAAGACTTGAAGTTAAAGGTAAAATATCTGCATTCAGAAATCCAGACTATTGAACGCTCAAAAATCCTGCGTGAACTGCGGCAAAAACAATTCGATTGCTTGGTTGGGATAAACTTATTAAGGGAAGGCCTGGATTTACCTGAGGTATCATTGGTTGCCATTTTAGACGCTGATAAAGAAGGATTTTTACGTTCAGCTACTTCTTTAATACAGGTGGCTGGTCGCGCAGCCAGAAATATCAATGGCACTGTAATTATGTATGCGGATACAATGACCGGTTCAATGAAAAAGGCTATCAGCGAAAGTAACCGGCGCAGAAAAATACAATTAGAATTTAACCAGAAAAACAAGATTACCCCGCGTTCTATCCAAAAGACAATAAAACAAGGGATTGAAGACATAGAAGAGGCCAAGGACTTTTTGGTTGGTCTGGTGAGTGAAAACAAAGAAGAGTATGAATTGAATCAATACATCTCAGAACTAGAGTATGAAATGGAGCTGGCTGCGCGTAACCTGCAGTTTGAGAAGGCAGCGGCCTTGCGTGACAAAATAAAAGAGATAAAAATCAGAAGGTAGATAGAAATATGTTATTAGCCCTAGACATAGGCAATACTACGATTACGGCCGGTCTATTCCGCAAGAATAGGCTTATCAGGCGATATTCTTTTGCCACGCGGCAAAGATACTATCAACCTTTTGTTAAAAAACTCCTATCCTGCCAGCCAATCGAAGCAGCGATTATTGCAAGCGTCGTTCCTCAGGCAACAAAACAGATAGAGAACACCCTTGGAAACCTAACAACTGTGAAAGCGCTCATTTTAGGCAGAGATATTATTGTCCCTATTAAAAACCGTTATCTTTATCCCAAACAGGTAGGTCAAGACAGACTAGTAAATGCTTATGCCGCTGTGAAAATGTATGGGGTTCCTGCAATAGTAGTAGATTTTGGCACAGCTATTACTTTTGATATAATTTCACAAAATAAAGAATATTTGGGAGGATTGATTCTTCCTGGTTTGGAAATCTCTCTGGATGCCCTGGCGCAAAACACAGCTCTTTTACCCAAAATAAAATTGGCTAAACCCAAAGGTTTAATCGGCCGCAATACCGCAAATAGTATTTTAAATGGTATAGTTTACGGCTTTAGCGCTCTTAGTGATGGATTAATTGATAAACTAAAATCCGAATTGAAAGATGTCCCTAAAGTTATTGCCACAGGCGGAAATATTAATTTTATGGCTAAATACTGCAGCAAATTTGATGCAATTGATATCAACCTTACCCTCAAAGGCTTAAATCTTATTTATAATACCCTCTAAACCATTTTCCAAACCCGCATCGGAAGCGGTTTCCAATGCGGGTTTGGAAGTCGGTTCATCTAGATTGTTCAGATCCTTCGGCTGTTGGCCTTAAGGATCAAGAAAAGTTTTTAGGTTAAAACTTTTCTTGACAAACACTACTTATAAATAGTATAATTATATTGGGGAGGTTAAGGATGAAAGACAAAATCTCTTATATTAAAGGTGAGCAAAGGAAGATAACAGAGTTTGTAACGAAGAATTTTAAGAAGTACTACTTAACCGGCGGCACAGCTTTATCGTTTTATTTTAAGCATAGATTTTCTGAAGATTTAGATTTTTTCTCTCAAAACTATAAGAAAGAGGAGTCTGAGGAGATTATGAATTTTATCTCTAAGCTAGCAGGCTTTAAATTTAAACTGGATGCAGAGCAAGATGATCCCAAATTAATCCCTATGAAGGTCTATTTTTTAGAACTTAAGAGAGAATGCGTTTTAAAGATAGATTTTGTTCAGGATTTCGTAAAGAATATCAAGAGAATAAAGAATGGGCTGCATTCTCTAGAAGATATCTATTATAGAAAAATATCAGCCGGCATAGGAATGGTTAAGAAAGAAGACTTAACTGGTAGAATAATCCATGCCGGCCGCCAGAGCGCAAAAGATTTATTTGACCTCTATTATTTATCAAAATACCATCAACCTCTATCGGAATTTTTGTTTGAGCATTTCTCTTACGATACAGCAGAAGCTCTTATTGTCTGGTACAGGGGATTTAACCGGATGGATTTAAAGGTTGGGCTTTTGGATTTAGTTCCTAAAGTCAACACTAATGAAGTAATAAGATATTTGGATAGCGAGATTTTAAAGAAGCTGCCAGAGAAACTAATCTAAAGGGTAAAAAAATGAAAACAAATTGGTTGTGGGATAGTCATATCAAAGAGAATATAGCAAGAAAAATCTTAAAGGATGAGGATAATCCTAAATTTGTCATCTACGCAGAAAAACTTTTTTCCCGGCTTAATGATCCTAAGACGGTGTTTAGTATTATTGATAAGGTGGTTTTCTGTAAAAAGTGGCCAAGTATAAAAAAACGGATGAGAAAAGATCGTTGGCTTAGAGATAGGGTGCTTTTCTGGCAGACAATATATGAACGGGTTCATGAAAGCTTAAAAGAACAAGGGATTAAACTTAGGGAGCCTCAGGATGTGAAGATTCCACCAGAGAGAATGGAGCTAGCACAACAGATTAGGGACATACGCGTAAAATTAGGATATACCCAAAAGGATATAGCCAGAAAACTGGGGGTAATTCAGCAGTACATTTCTAGAATTGAGAATGGCCATGAAAATGTTACTGTAGATACTGCAAAACGAATCGCGGATGTTTTAGGGAAAAGTTTAATTATTAAGTTCAGTTAGATGAACTATACATCTACCCTAAAAAATCTCCCGTAGTAACGCAAGCCAGAGGGCTTTTTGGGGCATTGTGGAGGCTGACCGACACCACCGCACCACAGGCCCCCATAGGCGGGGCAATAGCCAAAGCCACAGAGAAAGGAAAAAATAAGATGAGTAGATTCGGATGTATCAAAGATAAGTTTGACGAGAGAGATTATTTAATGCGGGCGTATCTGCCACCAGTAAAGTTACCTAAGAAGATTGATTATACTAAAGAGATGTCGCCAGTAAGGGATCAACAGACCGAAGGAACCTGCGTAGGATTTGCAGTAGCAGTGGGGATGAAGGAGTATCAGGAATTTCTGGATTATGAAAAATTAGTGGAGCTTTCCCCGCGTTTTGTTTACGCGGAAGCTAAAAAGATCGATGGTGTGCCTGGATTAGAAGGGACCACTATTCGCGCAGCCATCAAAGTACTCAAAAAGCCGGGTGTCTGCCAGGAGAAATTCTGGCCATACAAACCACACCAGAAAGATAAGCCTAAAGAGAGCGCTTTTAGTAACGCCAAAAAGTTTTGCATTCTGACTTATGCGCGCATACTTAATTTAGATGAGCTGCGTATGAGCTTAGCGACAAAAGGACCGGCGGTCTTAGGAATCCAAGTCTTTAAAGGGATGCTTAAGACTAAAACCGGAATTGTGCCTTTACCTAAGAAAGGTGAGAGAAGTTTAGGCGGCCATGCCATTTGCGCTGTAGGTTACGACGACGAAAAGGAATTAGTCAAGTTTAAAAATTCTTGGTCTAGTAAATGGGGAGATAAAGGGTTCGGATACATATCCTATACTTACATTGAG
>JAGUWZ010000097.1 GCA_020062065.1 Candidatus Omnitrophota bacterium | reverse complement strand
GGTATGTTTTTGTTATAATTAAGGAGGCTGTTGAAAAAGTAAGTCGGATACTATGAAAAAAATAATTATTGCTTCGGACCACGCCGGATTTTCCTTAAAGGAAAAATTAAAACCTTATCTTAAAAAGAAAGGTTACCAGATAAAAGACGCAGGCGCTTACTCAGAAGAGTCATGCGATTATCCAGATACCGCATACAGTTTGGCCAAAGAGATTTCTCAGGCTAAATTTAAACTCGGCATTCTTATCTGTAAAACTGGCATTGGAAATTCCATTGTGGCCAATAGACTTCCAGGCGTTTTTGCTGCGCTCTGCTATAACGTAAGAGCAGCCTGTCTCTGCCGGCAACACAATGATAGTAATGTTTTGGTCCTGGGGGCTGCTTTTGTCAGTTTTAGGTTAGCAAAAAGAATTGTAAATGTTTGGTTAAATACAAAATTCCTGGGAGGCAGACATAGAAGGCGTTTGAATAAGATAAAGGAGATTGAAAAGGGCGGATATGAGACACTTAAAAGAAGTTGACCCGGAGATTTATAGAGCTATAAACAATGAAGTTAAAAGAGAGCAGGATAATCTGGAACTAATTGCCTCGGAAAATTTTACTTCTCTGGCGGTTTTGGAAGCAGGAGGTTCTGTTTTGACAAATAAATACGCCGAAGGCTATCCTCGGAGACGCTGGTATGGAGGATGTGAACACGTCGATAAAGTAGAGGAACTAGCGATAGAGCGTGCAAAGGAACTATTTGGCGCAGAATATGCTAATGTCCAGCCGCATTCCGGGACCCAGGCAAATATGGCGATATTTTTTGTAGTTCTTAAACCCGGGGATACTTATTTGGCTATGGATTTGGCTTGCGGAGGACACCTATCGCATGGCCTTAAGCACAATTTTTCCGGTATGTTTTACAATGTGGTTACCTACAGCGTAGATAAAAAAACAGAGATGCTCGATTACGATTCTATTTTAGAGTTAGCCAGAATTCATAAGCCTAAATTTATTCTTGCTGGTGCTTCTAGTTATTCGCGCGAAATTAATTTTAAAAGACTGCGGCAGATTTGTGATGAAATAAATTGTTATCTCTTTGTGGATATGGCGCACATTGCTGGTCTGGTTGCTGCAGGGATACATCCTTCACCCCTACCTTATGCTGATTTTGTCACTTCGACCACGCATAAAACTCTGCGCGGCCCTCGCGGTGGCTTTATCCTGGCAAAAAAAGAATTTGCAAGGGCTTTAGATTCTTTGGTCTTTCCGGGTATTCAGGGAGGAGCGCTGATGCATGTGATTGCTGCCAAAGCTGTGGCTTTCCTTGAGGCCGAGACGCAAGAATTTAAGGAATACCAGAGGCAGGTCGTTAAAAATAGTCAGCGTTTAGCAAGAAGTCTTCAGGAAAAAGATTATCGTATTGTTTCAGGCGGAACGGATAACCATATGTTTCTGGTAGATTTAATGGCCTCGCGGCAAATCAACGGCAAGGATGCGCAGGAGTTATTAGAGCGGGTTAATATTACGGTAAATAAAAATCTTATTCCTTATGACACTTTAGCCCCTGCGCAGACGAGCGGGATACGTTTAGGAACACCGGCGGTTACGACGCGCGGGATAAAAGAAGGGGAGATCGACCAGATTGCAGCTTTGATTGAGGAGACGATAAAATTCCGTGACGAGCCTAAAAAATTAAAAGGAATAAAAGAAGAGGTGTTAAAGTTAACCGCTAAATTCCCTTTGTATCCGGAATTACAGGAAAAAATTACTTGATAATTATGAAAAACAAAAAATACAAGAGGATTGGTTGGGATGAATATTTTATGCAGATTGCCCAGCTTGTTTCGCAGCGCTCAACCTGTATCCGCAGGAAAGTGGGCGCAGTATTAATCAGAAATAAAAGGATGCTTGCCACTGGTTATAACGGAGCGCCCAGCGGCCTTAAGCATTGTTTGGACTATGGCTGTCTAAGAGAAAAGTTAAAGATTCCTTCTGGAGAACGCCATGAACTCTGTTTAGAACCCGAAGAAGAGATTTTTACTGATCAAGGCTATATTCCTATTAGTAAAGTAAAATTAGGACAGCGGGTATTGACTCATAAAAACATTTATAGAAAGGTTACTAAGATATTTAAAAGGGAATACAATGGGCAGCTCTGTTATATTGAGCCATGGTATCTTCTGCCTGTGGCTTTAACTCCCGAACATCCTGTGTTAGCGATAAGAACTCAGATGTGTCAATTTGACACCCGCACTTTATGTAAAGAGACGTGTAAGTCTGTAAATAATGCTTATTGCAATAAGCATTATTTAAGTTATCTCTTAGAGTGGATACCCTCCGCTAATTTAAACGAAAAAGATATAGTTCTTCTTCCGTTCGAGAATAGAAGTTACGCTGCGGAAGAAATAGATTTTTCTTCTCTTGCGGATGCCCCCTTAGATTACTATAAAGTTCTGGAAGAAAGGTCTAGAAATAAAAGCTATGGCGATATTCATGCCGAATTAGGCGTATGGCCTTCTACCGCTTATAACTGGGTAGAAGGAGGAGCGCCAAGAGGATGCGCCGTTATTCATAATGAAGCCTTAAGATATGGTTGGAGCCCTTCTAAAACTATTCCTCTGAAAGTAAAACTTACCAATGAGTTTCTTAGATTAATCGGATTTTATTTAGCTAAAGGATGCAGCAGTCTAAACCAACTCAGCTTCTCGTTCCATAAGAAAGAAACAGAATTTATCAATGAAATAAAATCTACTATGAAAAATGTATTTGATTTGGATTGTTATGAATATAAAGTAAGAAATTGTCATAAGCTTGTTTATTCTTCTGTAATATTAGCAAGGGCATTTAAGATTTTATTCGGAGAAAACGCTTATAATAAAAGGCTACCGCATTTTCTAACCAGGGCTTCTTATGAAAAACAACGGCAGATAGTCGATGCTTATGCGCAAGGAAACGGTTATAAGATAGAGCGGGATACCACAACTATTACCACAGCCTCTAAGCAGTTGGTTTTACAGATAGAACAGATTTTATTAAGATTTGGTTATCTCCCTATGATTGACCACGGAAGGAATACTTATCGAGTAATTTGGAAGGATAAGTTTAAGATTTCTT
>JAGUWZ010000043.1 GCA_020062065.1 Candidatus Omnitrophota bacterium | reverse complement strand
TGAGATCCTTTTGGGCTAAAAGTTTATTTGTATCCCAGTTATTAAAAGTCCCTGCCACGCTGACCCTTTTGGCTTTAGGATAATGAATCTTAAGCTCTGCTGGCATTGCTTTTACGCTAGCGCTACAACTAGTTCTGGCCATTTCATCCTCCTTTTTACAGGTATTTATTTTTACACAATATCTGAAAAATGTCAAGATTTTTTCTTGACCAACTATCACTTGAGTAGGTTGGTAACGGCCTTACTTACACCGCGGCTATCGCAATCCCTCTCTTCTCTGCTAGTTTAATAGACGCTTGCATATCGATAAAAAGAGTCTTGCCTGCCTCTATAGCAAGAGATGTTGCTCTTGCTTTTATAAGATTCTTTACCGTGTTAAGCCCAACCACTGGTATGTCAAAACGCATATCCTGATTTGGTCTGCCTACTTTAACTACCACAACCCCTTCATTTGCTAATCTTGCGGCTCTTCGGATAAGATTATCTGTCCCTTCTAAGGCCTCTACAGCGACTACTGCTTTATTCTTAACCGCCACAGTAAGTCCAATGTCTAAACCAGCAACTACTTTTGCTAAATCCAAGGCAAAATATATCTCTTCCCATTCAGAAGGCGAAGGTTCTCTTTTAGTAAGTATTCCTTTTTGAACCAGAAAATCTTCTATAAAGGTTGTTGAATTTATTAATTCCAGCCCTTGCGCCTCCAATTTTTTTGCTAGCGCGGAAAATATGGTATTGGCTTTTCTATCTTTTATGCTAACAAGGAGCTCCTGAATCTCTTTGCTCTTTTTTACTTCCTGGCTAAACAACCGCCAGGGACTTATCTGACCGGCCATAATTATTTTTTTTACACCCTCATCTTTAAAGATTTCAAACAATCTGCCAAATTCACTTAAGGATAACCAATGGGTTTTATCAACATATCTTTTTATTTCAGTGGAAGTCTCGCCTCTTACCGCAACACAAACAACCCAGACGCCTTTTCTTTTGGCCCCTTGAGAAACTATAATCGGGAATCTGCGGTTACCGGCAATCAAACCTATCTTTTCCATTATTCTGGGTTATTGCGAAAAGACCTGCAGGAACGACTTATGCCACGAGAAGAACCTTTTATAAATTCAACAAGATAAGAAACCTCCGGGCTGGTTTGTTTTTCTTTAACCAACTTTTCTATTGCTTTTTTTATGGGTAATCCGGAATTGAACAATATGTTAAAAGCCTGCTTAAGAAGTCTTATCGAATCCCGGGGGACATTATTGCGTTTTAATCCTATTAGATTTAGGCCATATACCCGCGCCGGGTGTCCATCACAAGTTGAATATGGTGGGATATCTTGGACAACCTTAGATATTCCTCCTACAATGGCTAATTTGCCTATCCTTACAAATTGATGTACAGCTGCCAAGCCGCTTATTAATACGTTATCTTCAACGCTAACATAACCGGCAAGTGTGCCGCAATTAGCAATAATACAGCGATTACCTATTTTACAATCATGGGCAACGTGTGAGTATGCCATAAGAAGATTATCATTGCCGATAATAGTTTTTGAGCCTTCTTTTGTGCCGGGATTAATTGTGGTATATTCGCGGATAATGTTTTTGTCACCGATTTCTAACAAGCTCTTTTCGCCTTTGTATTTTAAATCCTGAGGCGGACTTCCAATAACTGCTCCGTTAAAAATCTCACATTCTTTGCCAATTTTAGTATTACCCTGGATTAGGCAATGTGTCCCGATTTTTGTAGCCGCCTCTATGATGACATTACCATCAATAACTGTATACGGCCCGATTGAAACATTACTGCCTAATTTTACTTTCTTAGAAACTATTGCTGTAGGATGGATCATTGTCTGTCGAACATAACGTTTTTTTGTTTACGCTTCTCCAAAGGCAAACATCAAATCTGCTTCGGCTACTACTTTACCGTCAACGGTTGCCGTTCCATGGACCTGGCCAATCTTTGATTTTATCTTTATTGCAACTAACTCAAAAACAAGCTGGTCTCCAGGCAAGACAGGTTTTCTGAATTTTGCGTTATTTATTGACATAAAATAAGCAGTCTTGCCTCTGTTCTGCTCCTGCGCCAGCATCATTACCCCGCTAACCTGAGCCATTGCTTCTATAACTAAAACACCGGGCATAACCGGCTTGCCCGGGAAATGTCCTTCGAAAAAATAATCGTTAATAGTTACGTTCTTTATACCTACAGCTCTCTTACCCTGCTCTAATTGGAGTATTTTATCTACAAACAAGAAAGGTTGACGATGCGGGAGTATCTGCATTATCCTGGTTGCGTCTAATTCTTCGCCTTCTTTATATTTATGAAAATAATTTGTACTTATACCGCTTGTAAAGAATTTCTGTTTTTGCACAACTATTCTTTTAACTAATTTTGTGTTTAAAGAGTGACCGCTTCTTAAAGCAATTATATGCGCTTTTAAAGGTTGACCTAAAATATAGAGATCACCCAGCAAATCCAGGATTTTATGGCGTATAAATTCATTTTTGTAACGCAGCTTATTATTAATCACGCCGTTTTCACCAAT